>CAYNZI010000447.1:0-1263 GCA_964401565.1 uncultured Spongiibacteraceae bacterium | reverse complement strand
AGCAATAGAAGCCAAAGAAGGAGTGCATATCCAGGCCGAAAGTCAAACCTTGGCATCTACCACGTTCCAGAATTATTTCCGCTTGTTTAACAAACTCTCCGGTATGACCGGGACCGCCGATACGGAAGCCTTTGAGTTCAATCAGATTTATGGCCTGCAAGTGGTGGTTATTCCAACCAACGTGGTGCAGTTGCGAAAAGACTTGAATGATCTGATTTATTTGTCGAAAGATGAAAAATATGATGCGATTGTTGAGGATGTAAGAGAGCTGACCGCAAGCGGTGCTCCAGTACTGGTCGGAACCGCTTCTATAGAAACTTCTGAGGAGCTGTCGAGGCGTTTCGACAAAGCGAAGTTAGAGCACAAAGTGCTCAACGCGAAATTTCACCAGCACGAAGCTCAAATTATTTCCCAAGCCGGTAAACCTGGCATTGTGACGGTTGCCACCAATATGGCAGGACGTGGTACCGATATCGTGTTGGGTGGCAATATCGAAGCAGAGATAGCCGCTTTAAAAAACCCGACCGATGGTGAGATAACCGCGTTGCGCGAAGACTGGAAACAGCGTCATCAAGCTGTATTGGATGCCGGTGGTTTGCATATTATTGGTACCGAGCGTCACGAATCTCGCCGTATCGACAATCAGTTGCGTGGCCGGGCTGGTCGGCAGGGTGATCCGGGCATGTCCCGTTTTTATCTTTCAATGGAAGATAACCTGATGCGTATATTTGCCTCTGATAGAGTGCGCAATTTTATGCAAGCGCTGGGGATGGATAAAGGTGAGGCAATAGAGCATCGAATGGTTACCAATTCTATAGAGAAGGCACAGCGCAAGGTAGAAGGACGTAACTTTGATATTCGTAAGCAGTTGTTGGAATATGATGATGTTGCCAACGACCAGCGACAAATAGTATATCAACAGCGTCGCGAGCTGCTTGAAGAAGATGACATTAGTGAGACCATTGAAGCGATTAGACTCGACGTCATTAATGAGGTGATTAGTGAGTTTATTCCCCCGCAGAGTCTGGAAGAGCAGTGGGATATTACTGGGATGGAGCAGCGGTTCGAGGGTGAGTTTTCTGCGGCTCTTCCTATCCAGCAATGGTTGGATGAAGATGACAATTTACATGAAGAGTCACTTCGAGGAAAAATCACCACGGCTATTGGCGATACGTATAATGCCAAAGCCGACGAAATTGGTCCTGATATTCGTCGTCTCGAAAAACACATTATGTTGCAAGTGTTAGACAATTTGTGGAAAGA
>CAYNZI010000446.1:0-3131 GCA_964401565.1 uncultured Spongiibacteraceae bacterium | reverse complement strand
TGTTGAAGGGAAAATGTTTCAGCCGATGGCTGCGACTGTTGTTATGGCGTTGCTAGCTGCTCTGGTTTTGTCGCTAACCGTTGTGCCAGCGGCTATTGCCGTATTTATGAATGGCAAGGTCAGTGAGAAAGAGAGCCGTATTATTGTTGCTGCAAAGTCATGTTATGAGCCATTGTTGACGGCGGCAATGAAATTTCGCTCGTGGGTGCTTGCTGGTGCTGTTGCGTTGGTGGTGGTTTCCGGTTGGTTGGCAACAACGCTTGGTTCAGAATTTATTCCGCAACTTAATGAGGGTGATATTGCCCTGCATGCGATGCGTATTCCTGGCACGGGGTTGGAGCAAGCTGTTGAAATGCAATCGGTGCTTGAGAAGCGAATCATGGAATTTGCGCAAGTAGACAAGGTCTTTGCAAAAATTGGCACATCGGAAGTCGCTACTGATCCGATGCCACCTAATGTGGCTGACAACTTTGTGATGCTAAAACCGCGTAGCGAATGGCCAGATCCGAGTATGACGCAAACTGAACTAGTTGCGGAAATAGAAGCGGCAGTCAAACAATTGCCGGGTAACAACTATGAGTTTACCCAGCCCATTCAAATGCGTTTCAATGAATTGATATCAGGCGTCCGTGCTGATCTGGGTATCAAAGTGTTTGGTGATGACCTCGACCAGTTGATAGCTTCTGCAGAAGATGTTTTAGCGGTTATCGAGTCGATGCCAGGTGCTGCTGATGCGAGAGTTGAACAGGTCTCCGGCTTGCCTATGCTGTCTGTGGTGCCGAAGCGGTTGGCGGTTGCTCGCTATGGCTTGAGTGTGGCGGAATTGCAGGATTTAGTTGCCGCTGCGATAGGCGGTGAATCGGTGGGTATGATTTTTGAGGGTGATCGACGCTTTGAACTGGTCGTTCGACTTGCAGAAAAAACTCGCAGGGACCTGGATGGACTAAGCGAGCTTCCGGTGCCATTACCGGGTGGTGGTTATGTGCCTTTATCGGAAGTGGCGACACTCGATATCACACCCGCACCAAACCAGATCAGCCGTGAAAACGGCAAGCGCCGGGTGGTAGTCACCGTTAATGTGCGGGGTCGTGATCTGGGGTCATTCGTCACCGAGGTCAAACGGCGGATTGCGCAGGACGTCAACTTACCTGCTGGATACTGGTTGGATTACGGCGGTACTTTTGAACAGCTAGAGTCTGCCAGTCAGCGTTTGTCCATTGTAGTACCGATAACGTTGGCCATCATACTAGGCTTGTTGGTTATGGCATTTGGTTCACTGAAGGACGCCGCCATTATTTTTACCGGCATACCTTTGGCGCTAACCGGCGGGGTTATTTCACTCTGGATTCGTGATATGCCGCTGTCCATTTCTGCCGGCGTTGGATTTATCGCTTTATCGGGTGTGGCAGTGTTGAATGGTCTGGTGATGTTAGCCTTTATCCGTGATCTATGGCGCGAGCACGGCGACTTAGATTCTGCTGTTATCGATGGTGCTCTGATCCGATTGCGTCCGGTGTTGATGACGGCCTTAGTCGCCAGCTTGGGTTTTGTGCCCATGGCACTGAACACTGGCACTGGTGCCGAAGTGCAGCGGCCGTTGGCCACAGTGGTCATCGGCGGCATTATTTCGTCAACGCTGTTGACGTTGTTTGTCCTGCCTATTCTTTATCGTCTGGCACACGGTAAGGAAAAACATACCAATGAAGAGGAGCAGGCAAGCCTCTAAGGGTTATGAAAACTAGCACTGTGACTCTTCACATTGAGAGTCACAGTGTTTTTTAATTTCTGATCTCACATTAATTCAGGGGGCATATGGTGGCCTTGACGGTTTTATAGTCAATCACGTGCACTGTTTCTCGAAGGCTGTCTATGAGGTGGAGGTGCACGGCGTTTCATCTGAATTATTAACTTTTGTTTGGTTTGGCTCAAATTGTGTTTTTTTTAGACAATTGAGGGTATTCTCTGTAGGTTGAGTTAATGAGGGGTGTATCCGTGAAAACAATAATTAGTTTACTCTTCCTGCTGCTGGCGATTCCAGCACTGGCGTTGAGTCCAAATCAGCCTATAGAAAATTTCAAATTGCTGGATCACAAAGGTATGGCTCATGAGCTGTATTACCATTCTGATGCGCAGGCATTGGTGTTTATGGTGCAGGCGAATAATTGTTCGGTTGTCAGTGATTCTTTACCCGAATTACAAAAACTTCGAGCCGCCTATCAGGCCAAGGGCGTTGAATTTTTAATGATCAACTCAAGTCTGGAAGATAGTAGAACCTCTATTATCGAAGCGGCATTGGCCCAAAACATCGATTTTCCAATTTTGGTCGATGACACTCAGCTAGTGGGCGAGTCATTGCAATTGAACCGCTCTGGTGAAATTTTTGTGGTTAATCCCAAAAACTGGACCGTTGCCTTTCAAGGCCCGGTTGGCAGTGATTTGAGTGCGGCACTGGACAATATGATTGCCGGTGAGTCGGTCAAAGTAGCCAGTGTAGAAGCGCCGGGTTGTGTTGTTAGTTTGGTCGGTAATGAAAAAGAGAGCCGTGAAGCTCACGAGCAAATTTCTTATTCTGAGACCATTGCGCCGATGCTTCGCGATAACTGCGTCACTTGCCATAGAGCTGGCGGCATGGGTCCCTTCGCGATGGTCAACTTCAACATCATCAAAGGTTTTTCACCGATGATTCGCGAAGTAATCCGCACGAAACGTATGCCACCTTGGCATGCAGATCCGCATTTCGGTGAGTTTTCTAATGACCGTTCTTTATCGACTGAACAAGTTCAAAATTTGGTTCACTGGATAGAGGCGGGATCACCTCGTGGAGACGGCCCTGATTTACTGGCTGAAGACAATCGTGTTTGGCCCAAGTATCGCATGGGCAAGCCAGACTTTGTGATTGACATTCCTCCTACCGACGTACCGGCCACTGGTATCGTTGACTACCAGTACAAGTACGTTGATAACCCCTTAACAGAGGATGCGTGGATTGCCGGTACTGAAGTTATTCCCGGTGACAATAAAGCCTTACACCACGTTATTGGTATGTATGGTCAATACAACCCAGACCCCAATGCCAAGCGTAAATTCTTGCCTATGGGGGGTGCAGGTGGTTATGCACCGGGAACAGAGGC
>CAYNZI010000445.1:0-3133 GCA_964401565.1 uncultured Spongiibacteraceae bacterium | reverse complement strand
TCATCAATGAACGTAAGAGCACCATGGTGATTATTTCTCACGATCGCCACTTCCTCAACTCCGTTTGTACACATATGGCCGACATAGACTACGGTGAATTACGGGTCTACCCCGGCAACTACGACGACTTCATGACGGCTTCAACCCAGGCCCGCGAACGGCTACAATCAGAGAATGCCAAGAAGTCCGCTCAAATTGCCGACTTACAGCAGTTTGTCAGCCGCTTTTCCGCCAACGCGTCAAAAGCCAAGCAAGCGACATCTAGAGCTAAGCGCATTGAAAAAATCAAACTCGACGACATTAAAGCATCCAGTCGAGTTAGCCCTTATATTCGTTTCAAACAAGACAAAAAATTACACCGTCAGGCGGTAATCCTGGAAAAATTGGGCCACGGTTTTGACGAAAATGTACTCTTCAAAAACGGCAACATGATTCTTGAAACAGGAGCCAGGCTAGCCGTGATTGGTGAAAATGGTGCGGGTAAAACCACGTTTTTACGCTGCTTGATAAACGAAATAACAGCCAACAATGGCACCGTAAAGTGGGCTGAAAATGCCACGCTGGGATATTGCCCCCAGGACAGTACCGCTGATTTTGATTGCGAACTGAATTTGTTTGACTGGATGAGTCAGTGGCGAAAGCCTTCCCACGACGACCAAATTGTTCGAGCGACATTAGGGCGTTTGCTGTTTTCCTCTGATGACTTCAAAAAGAACGTTAAGGTGTGTTCCGGTGGCGAAAAGAACCGACTGATTTTTGGCAAGTTGATGATGATGGATACCAATATTCTGTTAATGGATGAGCCCACTAACCATTTGGATATGGAAGCCATCGAGGCATTAAACATGGCTCTTGAACACTACGAGGGAACGCTCATCTTTGTCAGCCATGACAGAGAGTTTGTTTCATCACTGGCTACTCGTGTACTGGAAATCAAAGACCATCAACTCATCGACTTCCAGGGGACTTACGAGGAGTATCTCGCCGGCCAACAGGACCCTGGAAAAACAGCCAGTTATTAAGCTAATCCAAAGGTAGTTCGGTTTTATCGACGACTTTGCGCAATACAAAACTGGAATGAACTCCGCTGACGCCTTCCAGCCCGGTTAGTTGGCCGAGTAAAAATTGTTCATAGTGGCGCATGTCTTTCACCACCACTTTTAACAAAAAATCGGCCGACTGACCTGTAACCACGCTGCATTCAAGCACTTCGGGGAATGTTGCTACTTTTCGCTCGAAATTATTAAAACGCTCCGGGGTGTGACGATCCATCGCTATACTGACAATGGCGGTTAAATTGAGATCTAACGCTTCAGCATTGAGAATGGTGACATGCCGATCGACAATGCCCGACTCTTCAAGCCTTTTTACCCGGCGGGAGCAAGGTGTTGGCGACAGCCCAACCTGCTCGGCTAGCTCAATATTGCTAATGCGGCCATTGCGCTGCATCAGTGTCAAAATATGTTTATCGATACGATCCAATTTGATCGCCATAGCATTCCCCCCAAAACAGAAAGCCCCTTGATTGAGTGTTGCAGCACGGTTATGTGCGACCGGCTCAGCACAGAATTAGACAGCTTAACTCCTATAAATCACAAATATAGTTTATTCGACTACAAATATAAATAATTGTAGCCAAAATATCTATTTATTTGTCATTTTTTGCAAACTTTGCAGTAATTGACTACTCCGCCTGAGCTACACTTCACGCTCAACCGCAGGCGAGACGTCTAGCAATCCCCACAAGGGTACCAGGGTTAGCCTTCAAAAGAGTCTTTGCTTGCCTGCGGTTGAATTTCACTCACATCGTATCGACACAGGGGAATACCATGTTAAACAACCCACACAGTGGTTCAGCCATCGCCGGTGATTTTGATCATCGCAAATATCGCCCGGTTGCAACGTTTAACAAAAGTGATCGGCGCTGGCCCGATCAAGTCATCACCAAAGCTCCACGTTGGTGTAGTGTCGATCTGCGCGACGGCAATCAAGCCTTGGTAGAACCGATGAACCCCGAACAAAAACTGGACTTGTTCAAACTTTTAGTCGAGGTTGGGTTTAAAGAAATAGAAGTTGGATTTCCCGCGGCCTCACAACCAGATTTCGATTTTGTCCGCAAAATTATTGAAGAAAATTTGATTCCCGATGACGTGTCGATACAAGTGTTGACTCAATCTCGAGAGGAACTTATAAGCCGCAGCTTTGAGGCATTAAGCGGCGCTAAAAACGCCATTGTCCACCTGTACAACTCCACCTCAACAGTGCAACGCGAACAGGTTTTTGGCATGAGCCGAGAGGAAATAAAGGCGATAGCCGTTGAGGGCGCTGTCTGGGTAAAACAATACGCCCAACGACAGCCTAACACCAATTGGACCTTCGAGTATTCACCCGAAAGTTTTACCGGCACCGAAATGGACTACGCCGTTGAAGTGTGCAATGCGGTAACTGACATTTGGCAGCCGACGCCAGCCAAGCCAGTGATCATCAACTTGCCATCTACGGTAGAAATGACAACGCCCAATGTCTATGCAGACCAAATTGAATGGGTCAATGACAACATTGCCAGAAGGGATTGTATCCAAATTAGCTTGCACACTCACAATGACCGAGGTTGCGGTGTTGCTGCAGCTGAGCTGGGGATAATGGCCGGTGCCGATAGAGTCGAGGGCACCTTACTGGGCAATGGTGAACGCACAGGCAACATGGATGTGATCACCGCGGCCATGAACATGTACAGTCAGGGCATTGATCCAAAGCTGGATTTATCCAACATGGATAAAATCATCAAAACGGTGAATCACTGTACGAATATTGCCATTCACCCACGTCACCCCTATGCAGGGGAATTGGTATTCACGGCATTTTCTGGCAGCCATCAGGACGCGATCAACAAGTGCTTACATCGTCGTCAAGCTGACGACGCCTGGAATGTTGCCTATTTACCCATTGACCCTACTGATCTTGGCCGCAGCTACCAACAAGTCATTCGCATCAATAGCCAGTCCGGCAAGGGTGGCATCGCTTAAGTCCTCGAGCAAGACTATGGTGTACAAATGCCACGCTGGCTGCAGGTTGACTTCAGTCGCCACGTTCAACATCTGGCGGAGGAAAACGAAGGGGAAGTGTCTTCCGA
>CAYNZI010000444.1:0-3136 GCA_964401565.1 uncultured Spongiibacteraceae bacterium | reverse complement strand
AATAACGACGCGTGGAGACAAAATTTTAGATTCGCCACTCGCAAAAATTGGCGGTAAGGGTTTATTCGTTAAAGAACTCGAAACGGCGATGCTGGAGGGCCGTGCCGACATCGCTGTGCATTCGATGAAAGATGTACCCATGGAATTTCCCGATGGTCTCGGGCTATCAATTATTTGTGAGCGCGAAGACCCGAGAGATGCCTTTGTATCTAATCATTTCAAAACGGTCGATGAGTTACCGCTGGGCAGTCGTGTTGGTACGTCCAGTTTGCGTCGTCAGTGCCAGCTGCGGGCGCAGCGTCCAGACTTAAACATCATTGATCTTCGTGGCAACGTCAACACTCGGCTTCGCAAACTGGATGAGGGCAAGTATGACGCCATCATTCTTGCTAGTGCCGGTTTGATTCGGCTTGGCATGGAGCAGCGCATTGCCGAAAATATCGCGGTAGACAACAGTCTTCCCGCGGGAGGCCAGGGAGCGGTTGGTGTGGAAGCAAGATGTGACGATCTTCGAATACAGGCGTTGTTAGCGCCACTCAATCACCGGGAGACAGCGTTGAGAGTCAGTGCTGAACGGGCGATGAATCTGCGCTTGCAGGGTGGTTGTCAGGTCCCTATTGCCTGTTTTGCTGAGCTGGACATTGATGGCTCCGGGCAGCTGCGGTTGCGAGGATTGGTCGGTAGCCCTGACGGCAAGGAAATTCTGCGCTGCGAGCGTCAGGCACAGCCCGAAATGGCCGAGGCGCTGGGCATTGAGGTGGCCGACAATTTGTTGGCCCAAGGCGCTGAGCGAATTCTCAGCGCGGTATATAACCAGTCGTGAAGTCGTTGCAGGGTAAAAGCGTACTGGTTACGCGCCCTCAGGGTCAGGCCAGTGATTTAGTGGCCGCTATTGAAGCCGCTGGTGGGCGGGTTATTCACTGTCCGGTTATTGCCATTGAACCATTGGCGGACAGTGACAGTGTCCGGCGACAGCAGTGCAAACAACAATTTATGGCGCTGGACCGGTTCCAGCACGTCATATTTATCAGTACCAATGCGGTAAAATATGGGCTGCAATGGATCGACCAATATTGGCCGCAGCTGCCTGCGGGTATCCACTGGCACGGTATCGGTCGCAGCACGACTCAGCTGTTGCGACAAGAGGGGGTGCCAGTCGGTGATGCCGTTGAATTTGGAACAATGAATAGCGAAGCGCTATTGCAGCAAGAAAGCCTGCAGGCGCTACTGCACCAGAAAGTGCTTATTGTTCGAGGTGTTGGGGGTAGGGATTATCTTCAACAAGTGCTGCAGCAACGAGACGCACAGGTTGAATATGCAGAATGTTATCGTCGACGGGTTGCTGCAGGGTCAACTGATTTGGCAGAAAAGATAACCGCGTACGAAATCAATACCGTTTGTTTGAATAGCGGTGAAAGTGTGGAAAACTTTTGTCAGCTGGTAGGTCATGAACACTGGTCGCTAATCAAGGGTTTACGCCTTGTTGTTCCGGGGAGCAGAGTGGCCAAAATTGCTGAAAAAAAAGGGTTCGAAAGCATTGTTTGTGCGGATAACGCCAGTAATCAAGCGATGATTGCGGCGATCGGTGAGGAAAATCAATTAGTTGTGTCATAGACTTATATAATATAATTAGAGTTATTTTATTGCCAACCCATTATCGAAACTGGACAGAGCCTTGGAAGATAAAACGGAATCATCAACAGAAGATACAGCCTCTACTCCAGCGCAAGTGAGTCCAACTGCAACGGTAGTGGTCAAGCAAGGGGCCGCTGACAAAAACAATAAAACGGCCAAAGTTCGGACTGCAGGTTTAGCAACCGGTCTGGCCATTTTCGCCGTCATTCTTGCCATCGCGGCGGCGGCGGTTAGTGTCTACTTATGGCAGAGTGGTGTTCAACAGCAACAACAGTTGCAACGCAGTCAGGCTGATATATCTGCCGCACTTCAGCGTATAGACGCTCAGGTCAGTGACAATAGGCAACTGCAGCGTCAGCTAGACCAACAAAGTGATGCCTCCGGTCAAGTAGAGGCAACTTTGCAGCAACAAATAAGTCAGCTATTTCGGCAGCAGGCGAGTCAAAAAAAGAGCTTGCTGTCACTTTCAACCACGGATCGAGCCGATTGGCTTTTGGCTGAGGCGGAATACCTGATTCGTCTGGCTAATCAGCGGTTGCTGATGGGTAAAGAAATACAAGGGGCGTTGGATTTACTCAAAGCAGCTGATGAAATTGCCAAAGAACTGGATGACAGCGGGCTCTACCCGCTGCGACAAGCGTTAGCGAATGACATGGCTGCACTGCGTTCAGCGGGAGACTTTGATCTCGAAGGCATCTACTTGCAGTTGGGCGCAGTGGCTAATCAGAGTGGCAAACTGCAGCTTATAGCGATACCACAACTGACGACGGCGGCCCCTGAAGCGACAACACCAGAGACGTGGCGGCAGCGGCTAGATACAGGTATCCGTCGGGCGTGGGAAAAGCTCAGTAGTTATATACAGATAAAAAGACGAGATGACATATATAAGCCATTGCTAGCGCCAGAATACGAAGCGGCCGTTCGACAGAATGTTCGGCTGATGTTCGAGCAGGCACAGATGGCGACGCTGGCAGGAAAACAACAGCTCTACAACATAAGCCTGACAAAAGCACAGCAATGGCTTAACAATTACTACACGCTGGATATCGAAAAAACGGCTGCTGTTATCAGCGCTATAGAGACGTTGTCAAATCTGAAAATAGAAGTGTCATTGCCAGATATTTCGGGCTCTCTACGAGCCTTGAAAAATTATCAGGAGTCGCTTCATTCAATAACGCCCATGCTGAAAAATGATAGCAACTCGGTCATTACTGATCTTCCCGCTATCTCGAAGGAATCAATTTAATGAAACGGGTGTTTATCGCCAGTCTGTTGATACTTCTTGCTTCAGTTGCTTTGGTCGCGGCCATTGAGTTTGATCCCGGCTACTTGCTCATCAGCTATGGTCACTACACGCTTGAAAGTAGTATGTGGATAGGGTTAGGTGTTTTTCTATTGTTCTTTTTTGTGGTCTACGGTTTTTTCAGTGTGCTGCGCCGTGCAATAAATGGCAGCTCCGCTTTTAGTGATTGGTTATCCGGGCGCGATCATCGCCGCAGTC
>CAYNZI010000443.1:0-3145 GCA_964401565.1 uncultured Spongiibacteraceae bacterium | reverse complement strand
GGCCGTTTTAGAGGAAAGAAGAGGGCAGCTAAATGACTCTACCTTCGAGTTACCCCGCAGATTTCAACAGTGGCTATTGCTGTCTCAATAGCACCCTTCATACCAGGATCAACGCCTTGGCGTGGTATGCAGTGATTTCTACCGAAACACTGAATGATCTGAGTTCACTCACCCAACTGGGGAGCTTGTTGCCCCAATTGGGTCAGCCGCTCCTTTTACTAAATCAATTCATTGAACCAGGAGCATTGCTATGAGTAAACCCACAGAAAATATCAACAAACCCTCTGCTACAGCAGAGAGCAACCGGTACTTTAACGAGTATGCCAATGGCATTGGTTACCTAAACCGAATTCGTGAATTCGCTGTTAAAGGTAAACCTGAACGCTACGCCGCTCAAGTCTCGGTTATCCAGGGTCCGGCGGATAATGTGCATTATGAATATCATGATCTCGTTATTTCCTCTGAACATGTCCTCGGTATTTTATTTGAACACCGAGAGGCTATTGAAGCTGAAGAAGCCAATGTGTTGATTCGATTCAATATGACCAACCCTCGTGCCAAAGCGTTTATCTATAGTCAAGGTGAGCGTGCTGGCGAATTGGGGGCTGCGATAGGTGGTTTCTTGACGCGGATTCATTCTATGAAAATTAACGGTGAATTGGTCTATGAAGATCAGCGCACTTTTGATACTCAGGGTGATACGCCTCAAGCAGTCAATGGATAACACGCCGCCATGACAGTATGGTGAAGTTTTACCGCTGTTTATTTCATCCTTATGGGAACCACCGTTCCCATAAGGGCCTGGTGTGTTCCTTTTTTATGGGAGCATATTATGGAAACCGTTAAACCTTCGAATGAGAGCTATACCACCGATACCACATTCGAGCAGGAAAACCAGTTGATTGCTGAAGCCAAACACTTGCTGTATTCCCGATTGCAAACCCGCGATCAAGTGTTTACTTCGCCGCAGGCAACAAGGGATTATTTGTGTTTGCAGTTATCTGGCCGACAGCGGGAAGTATTTTGTTGTTTGTTTTTAGATAGCCAACACCGATTGATTGAATATCAGGAGCTATTTGTGGGTACGATTGATGCTTGCAGTGTTTATCCACGTGAGGTTGTTAAAGCAGCTTTAAAGGTAAATGCTGCCGCAGTGATCTTTGCCCATAACCACCCCTCGGGTGTGGCTGAGCCAAGCGTAGCCGACCAGCGTATTACTGAGCGGTTGAAAGAGGCTTTGGCGCTGCTGGATATTCGGGTATTGGATCACTTTGTGATTGGTGATAACACGGCAGTTTCATTTGTTGAACGCGGATTGCTTTAGTTGATTAGATTAACGCCTATAGAGCTTCGGTTCTTTAGGCGTTTTTATGGCTTGCTGTTGTAAAGACCATCCAAGTGTTTTACTGGGTCAATATTTCCCGTTCGATAGTTGTAGTGAATCGTATTATCTGTCGGGAAACTCTCTGTTTCTTCATCTCCGCCATCGATTAAATCAACCAAAAACAGCATGACTTGCCAGCAGGCATGCAGTATTCCGGTAATCAGCGCCGAGAGCATGAAGAAAAGTATTTTCAGCCTTTTCATAGCGTTAACCACTCTTAGCTTGGCGTTTAAAAATGCAGGTTAACTGGGCATCGCCCTCTGTACAGTTAACCAGCTCCCAGTGCTGCTTACCCAGCTTATTCAAGGCTGCAGTGAGTGCGCCATCATTACCCAGCAGGGGATAGGTTTTAACCTGGTACTCCCAGTGTTGGCTTGCGTTTGCCGCAGAGGATAAGAGCAGCATGATAACTAGATAGAAGGCCGGGAAAGCGCTTTGCGTAAACATCCATTGTTCTCCTTAAGGGTGAACCCATTTTAGGAAATATTATTATAACGCAAATGGCGTAATAAATTTAGGGGTAGTGGTAAAGTTTTGAGAGTTAGCTGTCAATATGCTCGCGTAAGGCAGCCCAGATAAGATGAAGGTCCAGGTTGGTTTCCTCGGCTATTTTGAGGAAACGTTCTCGCTCACCTAACTGGTGATAGTGCAGCCAAAGCTCCCAAGCTAGATGCTCGGATTTCTCTTCACATAGTGGAGGCCGACCACTGCCGACGCCCCGGATATTAAGAACGTTGCGGCGGCGGGAAAATTCGGAGGCGTGCATGCCAAATAAACGGCGCATAAGAGTAAGCGGTGCGCCTTGCAGCAGGTAAATGTCTTCCAGTTCTTTTTCTTCGCGCTGGTCTTCTAATTCCTTGATCTGTCGCTCCAGTGCGAATGAGTTAATACTGATGACGACATACTGCTGAGCGTGTTGTACCAACGATGTCTGCTCAGTGAGGTTGAGCTTTGACATGATTGTGATTAAATTATCGGGTAATTTGTTGGTTTTGAAATGAATTGATTGAAGTGACTCAAGCGATGACATCAATGTCTTTGCCGCTGAGCGACACATTTTTTCTTCGAAATATCCCATAAACAGTAATCCCATCGTTCCCTGATAGTTGGCTATCCGTAGTTGTCGTTTGCAGGCCCATACTAGGGACTATGGTCATAAATAACTCTGTGAAACTTTCCAGAACGAAAAGAAATTATTGGTAATATTGCAGTCGTAGAGATTTGTTCTGGGCCGGTTGGTAGGTTTGTGTGAGTCAGTTCACATTAGGGCGCGGGTTGGTGACTAATGGCTAATTGCTTGTAGGGCGGTGTGATAATGAAGGGCACCGAATTGAGCTGTTCTGTGGAAAGTTTATTATTACTTCGATAGCTATTTGTTTGCGGTGATTAAACGCTACGGTCACCCTTTAGGCCAATGTGTCTTTAGCTTGGCCCCTTATTAATGCTCCGTTTAATTCTAACCACTCAAATTATCTTCTGCTTGGTCAGTATGGTTTTGACAAGCTTGTTTGCCTTATCTCTTTCTGGGGGGAGTATAGATCGCCTATCAAATCAGGAGGCGTGGGGTGGATCGGTATTTCTGGCAATATTATTTGTTCTGATTGGCTGTTGTATTGATACAGGCAAGTATCTGTTTTGGTCTCAACGCCAACGTAGCCATTATTATGGTGTCCTCAGTCTGCTGATGATGGGGTTCTCATGGCTGGCGAGCTGCGCCTTTCTGGTCTCATCGGAGAATAGCTTTTTAGAAGAGGCCCGGCT
>CAYNZI010000442.1:0-3148 GCA_964401565.1 uncultured Spongiibacteraceae bacterium | reverse complement strand
CGTCTCACCGAAACGGTTAGCGTAGCGTTGCAGCGGGTCGCTATGATCAACGTTCCCGGTAGCTAACCCATAGCCCCACAGCCCTGTAAGAACGATGACGACTGCCAGCGCACTATTGGTGATTGCGCCTGCACATTTGCTGCCTAAGGATTTTTTGTCGATTAATGCTTTGAGTCCGGGGATGGAGGCTCCAATTCCTTTAAACAAACCAGCGACGACTAAGCTGCTAATTATCATGCTGCTGAAAAACAGAATGAATCCGCTAATAGCGTCTATAACCGCGCTGGGAAGACTGATATTGGTGTGACTGGTGACAAGTTCAGTGAGTTGATGCCGGTAACTGTAGGCAACCCAATAGCCACAGATAATGCCTGTCGTTCTGCCGATGACACCAGCGAATCCGAGAAACATCCCTCTTACTGCAAAGACCAAAACCGCAGTGATGAGTATTCCCATTGCCATAGTTGTTAACCTTGTTGTTAGTTGTAAGCGTTAAATACGCTGACCGTAGTCACGAAACTTAGCGATGACTTCGTCCATTTGTAATGATGTCAAAATAGCGACGTCGCCGATAGCGAGTGCCCCACAGTATTGCTGGGCTAACGCTTCCACTTCTATTGCCAGTTTGAATGCACCGGGAAGATCCGCCCCCAGAGATACCATGCCGTGATTGGCCATTAAGCATGCCTGTCGTTCGCTAAGCGCATCGACCACAACCTTGGAAAGTTGTTCAGTGCCGAATAGTGCGTAGGGTGTCAATGGTATGTTGTTACCCCCTGCAATAGCGACCATGTAGTGAAAGGCCGGAATTTCTCTGCCGGTGCACGCCAGCGTTGTGCAAAAGGGTGAGTGGGCGTGGACTATCGCTCGGATATCAGGTCTGGTGCGATAGAGGTCGCAGTGGAAATGCCATTCGCTGGAGGGTGTTCGATGTTGTTCGGTTGCTGCAATACCTGTGTGGTTAAGTAGCACAATATCGTCAATGGCCATGTTGAAGTAGTCCATGCCTGACGGAGTAATAAGAAAACCGGACTCACAGCGAATGCTGATGTTGCCTGACTGCCCCGTGGATAGCCCCTCACTATTTAGGCGGCGGGCGTATTCGATGAGTTGTTGGCGGGGTTCACGATAATCCATAAGGTTTGGCTTTTTCCTGTCGCTGTTTTAGTAATTCCATTTCTACGATCCTAGCCGTGGTGCCTCTACAGGCTCGTTACTGATGGTGCATAGAAAACTATCGGTATGTGGTGTGTTTCTACTGACGCTATTGTTGTCTGTGGAGGCAGCTATTATGGCTGAAACCAGAGTATACTGTTGTGCTCTTTTTAGTACTCTTTGGTACTTATGGACGATCATAATAGTAATAAATTAGGTGTTTCAACTATGCGTAAGGTTATTTTAACCGGTTTCATTATCGTTGCTATTACAGCGGTCAGCTATTGGGTTTATCAGCGCGTCAATTACGTTTACAGCGATGACGCTCGTATTGCGTCGGATATGATAGATATCAGTAGTAAGGTTTCCGGTTGGCTTGTTGATTTCCCTGTCTCTTCTGGTGATTTGTTGCAGAAGAATGACGTTCTGGCGGTGATTGATGGCCGTGAAACATCGCTTAAGTTACAGGAGTTAGAGTCACATATTTCTGCTATGGCGGCAGATTACGAGGGGCGATTGGCCGAGCTCTCAATGGTAGAGCAGCAAACAACAGGCGCTTTGCAGGCTGCGCAGTCGCAATTATCTGTGGCAGAGGCTTCTTTGGCTGCCAGTGTTTCGGAGTTGGAATTTCGTGCGAGTGAGTGGAAGCGAGCGCAAGCGCTGCGAGAGCGTAGAATCATCTCCCAGCACGATTACGAAGCCGATAAATCATTATTTAAAAAGTCCCAACAGGGTCGCCAAGCGGCGCTTGGAAGTGTTGCATCGGCGCGAGCAAAATTGGTAGAGGCGCAAGCTGCGCAATCTCGTTTGATTGTCATGGAGAGGCATTTAGCGCGATTGAAGTTCGAGCAAGAAAGCCAGGTTGCCGAATTGGCGCGTCACCGTATAGATTTACAAGACCGTACGATGGTTTCTCCGTTGGTGGGTATCGTCGATCGAATTTTTATTGACCCGGGCGAGTATGTGCAGCCAGGCCGCCGATTGTTGATGATGCATAACCCTGATAATGTGTGGGTTGATGCCAATATAAAAGAAACAGAAATTCGTCGCCTGAGGGAGGGGCAGACCGTTGATATTTCGGTTGATGCGTATCCTGACGAAGTGTTTACCGGTGTTATTGAAAAAATCGGGCATGCCGCCACCAGTCAGTTTTCCTTGCTTCCCAGCACCAACCCCAGTGGTAACTTTACCAAAGTCACTCAGCGTTTAACGGTAAAGATCACCTTAGAGCAGCGAGACAACTTGCTGAAGCCGGGGATGATGGTTGAGGTCACTATCGATATACGTGACAACGATAAAAACCTGTAACTCAGCATGACTGAATCACGGGCTAATCCCGATCTAGAGTCTTATCTCGATAAGCTGGACACCACAGATGCCATAAAAGCGTTGTTTCGTCAATTCGGCCAGGTTTATGCGTGGTTAGCGATGGCCACCGTGATGATCGCGATGTTAGCTACGATGTTAACGGCGACTATCGTTAATATTGCCATTCCGCAAATAATGGGAAGTTTTGGCGTCGGGCAAGATCAGGCTCAATGGCTATCGACCGCCAATCTAGCGGCCTCGACCGTTGGCATGTTAGCGACATTTTGGGCGGTCCAGTTTTGGGGTATGCGCAAAATGCTAACTGTCACGATGATCATATTCATGGTGAGTTGCATTGTTGGTGGTTTGAGCACGAACTTTGAATTAATGATTTTTACGCGAATTATTCAAGGCTTGGCGACAGGTATGGTGACGCCGCTGACCATATCGATCATTTTTCAGTTGTTCCCCGTGCAGAGGCAGGGTTTGGTGATGGGCTTGTCCAGCGTTGCTGCCATCATGGGCCCGGCGCTTGGGCCAACAGTCGGCGGCGTGTTAATTGATTATTTCAATTGGCGCTATGTTTTTTTTATGGGCGTGCCTTTATCGATAATTTGTATACCAATGGCGCTGCTGTTTCTGCCTGACCCTGATGGCCCCAAACCTCAGCAGACGTTTGACTGGA
>CAYNZI010000441.1:972-3157 GCA_964401565.1 uncultured Spongiibacteraceae bacterium | reverse complement strand
CAGGGTTTGCCATCAGGTCTCCCTATGCAGTTACGGGAAGGGCAGATGTCGCGATGGTCGCCGGATGGGAAAACAGTGCTCTATACAAGGTTTGACAAGAACATCAACAAGTGGAAGATATGGACTATGCTGCCTGATGGCTCACAACCAACGCAAATAACAACAGGTTCAGACTCTAATGACATTGATCCGCAATGGATGCCGGGCGGAGCGAAGATTATTTTTGCTAGTGATCGTGGTATTTCAAATGGTCGAGCAAACTATGACATTTGGATTTGTAATGCCGATGGATCAAATTCTAAACAGCTAACCACAAACGGATCACGAGATGATAGGCCAGTCGTTAGCTCAGATGGAAAAACAGTGTATTTTCGATCTAATCGAGGTTTGAAATGGGATGTCTGGGTTATGGAGATCGTTGAAGATGAAATTTAGAGCTGATCCGCTTGATACGGAAAAACATGAGAGCATCATGTACGGAGGCACTCTGCCTCAAAACGGACTTTGGGCATATATTATACGTTCCATAGCTGGCTTCAATCATGATAAAAGCCAAAGAGAACGACTATGGGCAAGGGAAAAGAGAACAGATATTGACCCGTATTTCAAATGGCTAAGGAAATATTGCAAAGAGAAAATTTTAATTATGTCTAATAAAATACTATGCATTACGTTGTTGACGATGCTTTGCAGTTGTGTTCGCTATCCACTCGGGTTGACACGGGAACAGTGGGAGGCATCATCGCCTGAAGAGCAGGCAAAGTATCAAGCCAGTCAATACAAGCTAGATCAACAACGGGTACAAGAAGCTGCACGCCTAAGACTTCAACGTCAGCATGAAGAGCAGATAAGGAGAGAAACTGAAGCTCAGCGTATACGTGATCTTTATGCAGAAGCCCGCTATGGTGATGTTATTCGTGTCAATATACAAGGAGGCTCTCTAGTATATTACAGAAGAACACATTCATATTACCCTGTGTCGTTTAAAATCATTCGTGGAGAGAAAAAAACAATCTCAGTTACTCAACGAGGCCAAGTTGCTCAAACTATTTCATTTGATGTCCATTTTTCAGAAGATGGCAACACATTATTTTTTGATGAAGACGATCATGACCAGCAAGTTTTTATTAATCGTGACTGGGAACAAGGTCAGACATATCTAACCAGCGGATCTATTAACGATTATAACTTTGGGCTTGCAGGGGCAACTGTTTATATTAAATTTACTGAATTAGCAGGAGCCCCTCAAAAACTAATAATTGAACATCATAGGTAGATTCTTGAAACGGAATATCCCAAAATCCGTAAGCTAGGGGAATCTATATGCGAAATCATATTGTAATATACTGGAGTTCGGGCAGGGGAGTAAAAACACAACTGAAAGGAACGTCGTCATGAATCTGGAACAACGCAGGGGGCTTACTGGGATACTAATGGTTATCCTAACCACAGCTTTTATTACGGTTTCTTTTGCTTCGTCTGAGTACGAATCGAACAGTAGCAATATCTCAATCCCGGATGTTGGCGGTTGGGTGTATAGCCGCATCGATATTTCTGGCGCTCCGGCAGGTGCTACGATTACAGGTGTTGATGTCTACTTCGATATTGAGCATCCATATTCTGGCGATCTGGTTGTCGACCTCGAAGTAGGTACGTATTCGAATTCTGAAAGACTTTGGAATCTTGAAGGCGGATCAGCTGATAATCCATCACGCACGACTTCAACTCCCGAATTCAATGGTCTGCCGGTAAATAACTCATGGTGGCTTTACGCACGTGACTATGAATCTGGTGACAGCGGCTACATTGATCGTTGGTGGATTCGGATATACTATGAGGATACTTCAGCCCCGTCAATTTCCAGCGTCTCCCCCTCTTCGTTTGATGATACGTCATCACGCATTATCACTATCAATGGACAGGGTTTTCATTCGGACGCAACGCTTACATTCGATCCTCCGAACGGTTCCAATATACCGAGTACCGCAAGCAAACTGACCTACGTTAATTCAACAGAAATCCGTTACAATATAAACACCGGCGGCGACACGGGCACCTGGTCGGTTCGTGTAAACAATCCGTCGGGCTCAAGTAGCTATCGCTCCTTTAGCGTTACGGCACCCACTCTCACCCCGTCAATTTCCAGCGTCTCCCCCTCTTCGTTTGATGATACGTCATCACGCAT
>CAYNZI010000441.1:0-872 GCA_964401565.1 uncultured Spongiibacteraceae bacterium | reverse complement strand
ACAATATAAACACCGGCGGCGACACGGGCACCTGGTCGGTTCGTGTAAACAATCCTGGCGGTGCGTCATCGGGGCAGTATTCTTTCAATGTGCAGCCGCTGCAATGGTCGCCGCAATGGACGTTTCCCGTAGAAGGGTTCACTCATCTTACAGCACCAATGTCAAGTGCCTTTGACCATTCTGGGCTAAAATATCGGCCAGACAACATAGTCATTGCCTTTACTGGTGAGGAGGGGACAGAAAGGGACGATACTGAGGGTAGCGTCGACTTTGGTCACGGACCTCTTTACAGTTACAAAAAAAGTGATGGTTCCCCATTCCTGACAAGTTGCAACTACACGGGCACAAGATCAACTGGAAATACAACATTAAACTACGATGGGCATCCAGGGTATGATTACGCATTTACAATTGGGACACCAATAGTGGCTGTCTCGGACGGGATAGTGGTGGCAGTTGTAACAACTGATGACAGCGGGAAATATATTACGCTACAGCATGGGGCAACATATCAATCTCAATATTTGCACTTAGATGAACAATTGGTATCACTTGAAGATTGGGTGACTAAAGGTCAAATTATTGGTAAATCTGGTGGAGCAGGCATTTATAGTCCGCATCTGCACTTTGAGGCGAAACGGTATGTGTCTGGAGACTGGGTTTCAGTTGACCCATACGGTTGGTCTGGCTTGGGTCCGGATCCTTATGAACAGATGTATCAGGGCGTGGTCAATATTAATCTATGGGATAACGGTCCATCTCTGGATACTGTGGTCCCAACGATAACTGCATTCAATGTGTCTCCTGAGACGATCACTATTGGAGCAAACGTTACGATCAATTATACGGTTTCAGATAGTGGCGGCGCGGGA
>CAYNZI010000440.1:0-3163 GCA_964401565.1 uncultured Spongiibacteraceae bacterium | reverse complement strand
GGTTAACTATATGGCAAAACAGTTTGGTGTCGGTAAATCGGCCGTTACGATTATTAGTGGAGAACTAGGTCGACAAAAAAACCTACACATTAACGGGCCAAAAAAAATACCGATTGAACTAGGCATTGCACAGCCCTGATCGAATTATTAGACTCGTAAACTGCACATCAAATGGACCTGCGAATGCCAGAGCAATCTGTCGGAATAGTCACACCCCAAACACATCACTTCGCTCAACCGATCGAATTGGCCTGCGGCCGGTCGCTGATGCAGTTTGATTTGGTTTACGAAACCTACGGCAAACTAAACAGTGATGGTTCCAACGCGATACTTATTTGCCATGCATTGTCGGGACATCACCACGCGGCGGGCTATCACCATGAAAACGAGACTAAACCAGGATGGTGGAATAGTTATATTGGCCCGGGGAAACCCATTGACAGTGATCAATTCTATATTGTTAGCTTAAACAACATTGGTGGCTGCCACGGCTCTACCGGCCCGAAATCTATCAACCCTGAAACTGGAGAGCCCTGGCAACATGACTTCCCTCTACTGCGCTGTCGAGATTGGGTCAATACCCAACGAGAGCTGATGAAAGTGCTGGGGATTCAACAATGGGCCGCCGTAATTGGCGGTAGCCTGGGTGGCATGCAAGCCATGCGCTGGGCCCTGGAGTATCCCGATGAAGTCCGCCACTGTGTCGTCATTGCCTCAGCATTAAAATTGTCTGCTCAAAACATCGCGTTTAATGAGGTTGCCCGTCAAGCCATCAGTTCCGATCCAAACTTTCACAACGGCTACTACATGAATCACGGGGTCATTCCAAAACAGGGCCTGCGTTTGGCTAGGATGATAGGACATATCACTTATTTATCAGAAGACGGAATGGGCCAGAAATTCGGTCGCGAATTGAAAACCGGCAATTTCAGTTTAGGCAATGACGACGTCGTCGAATTCGAAGTCGAGAGTTATCTCAGATATCAGGGCGACGTGTTTTCTGAAAGCTTCGATGCCAACACGTATACTTTAATGACCAAAGCGCTCGATTTTTTTGATCTGGCTCGAGAATACAATGACGACCCGGTAGAGGCATTCAGCCACGCCACCTGTTCTTTTTTCGTCGTATCTTTTACTTCTGACTGGCGATTTTCACCCGAACGATCTCATGAAATCGTCGACGCTCTAGTTGCCGCCAAAAAACCGGTTAGTTACGCTGAAATTGAAGCCGATTTTGGTCATGACGCATTTTTAATTTCGAACGAGCGCTATGAGAAGGTATTCCGCGCGTATATGCAACGCGTGGCCAAGGAGACAGTGTGATGCGCTTTGATTTACAACTCATCCCCAACTGGGTAAGTTCAGAGGCCCGTGTACTCGATTTAGGTTGCGGCGATGGGTCTCTACTCAGCAAACTCATTGCAGAAAAAAATGTTGATGGCCTCGGCATAGAGATAGACGAAGACCACATTACAGAATGCATCGCCAAGGGGTTAAATGTTGTTGAACACGACCTAAACCAGGGTTTAGCCAATTTTCGAGAAAACAGCTTTGACGTTGTTGTTATGGCCCACGCCTTACAAACACTTCGCGACCCCCATCTAGTGATCAATGAAATGCTGCGAGTAGGCAGAGAATGTATTGTTACCTTTCCCAATTTTGCCCACTGGCGCTGCCGCTTGCATCTCGGGCAACAGGGTCGTATGCCAGTGTCCAAATTCATGCCCTACAACTGGTATGACACCCCCAATATCCACTTTTGCACAGTGATAGATTTTGAAGCCCTGTGTGAAGACAATGACATTCGGATATTGGCGAGTACCGTCGTGGGTAATGACAGCAGCGAAAGTACTCTGGGACGCTTGATGCCGAACTTATTCGGTGTCACCGCTGTCTATCATATTAGTCGATAAATTTTCTAGGTAAGTACTATGATTAGGTTAGTAACTGTTCTTTTCAGTATCGTATTTTTTGCAGCTGATTCAATGGCTGAACACACAAAAGTTTTTGGTGACTACGATGTTCACTACAACGTACTCAACTCTACCTTTATCAGCCCTGAAGTGGCAAAAGCCTATAGTATTATCAGGGGGAAAAACCGCGCGCTTATCAATATCGCGGTTAGGCAGCGATTAGACAAAGGTGTCACGAAGGCGAAAAAGGCCATCGTCACCGGCAGCAGTTCTGATCTTATTCATTCAGCGGCATTGGAATTTGATGAAATAGTCGAACAGGAAGCCATTTACTACATAGCTGAACTGCGCTTTAACAACAAAGAGCTCCGAACCTTCACCATCAACATTCAGCCCGATCCCAACATAGCCCCCTACACTCTCAAGTTCTCCAAGACTCTTTACGTCGACCAATAAGCCATTTCATTATGCAAAAAATCGTGCTCGCCAGCGGCAATACAGGCAAACTACAAGAATTCCAGCAACTCCTTTCCGGCTGTGGTTTTGACGTCGCACCGCAATCAGATTTTGACGTGCCTGAAGCTGAAGAAACCGGTTTAAGCTTTGTCGAGAATGCCATCATAAAAGCGCGCAATGCTTCTCAGCACACAGGGTTACCGGCGATTGCTGACGATTCTGGGCTCGAGGTGGATGCGCTCAATGGCCAGCCCGGTATTTATTCAGCCCGTTTTTCTGGTCCAAACGCAACCGACGAAACCAATAACACAAAGCTGCTCAGTGAACTCGTCGGTATCCCTAAACACCAACGATCGGCGCACTTTCAATGCCTATTGGTTTTTATTCGACATGCAACTGACCCAACACCGATTATTTGCCAGGGAAGCTGGGACGGGGAAATACTCTTTGAAAGCCACGGAACCAATGGTTTTGGCTACGACCCCCTGTTCTGGGTGCCCGATTGTGGTTGCAGCTCCGCTGAACTGGAGCCCTCTATAAAAAACACAATAAGCCACCGGGGAAGAGCTATGGAAATACTTCTTGATCGATTAAAGACACAATTTATCTAACTCACACGACAATTAGTCTTTACGCTCAAACAAGATATCCCAAACACCATGGCCCAAACGTTCACCGCGTTTTTCAAACTTGGTGACCGGCCGAAAATCAGGCCGTGAAGAGAAGCAGTATTGATCCGCCAAATTGAAATATCCTTCAGCATCACACATTACTTCCATCATGTGCTCCGCATA
>CAYNZI010000439.1:0-3166 GCA_964401565.1 uncultured Spongiibacteraceae bacterium | reverse complement strand
CTTCACATAGCCGTCTCTTTGCCTGGCCGAAAGGCTAAAGCTTGTCAGAAGTGTATCGCTTATCGGTACATCTACTTTACCCTTGAAATCAACAAGGTCGTCACCCCCTAAAGTGAGCTGGACTCGGCCGCCGAACTCATCAGTTGGTTTTTTGGAAACAATGCTGATAGCGCCACCTATGGTGTTTCTACCAAAAAGGGTGCCCTGGGGCCCACGCAGTACTTCAATTCGTTCCACATCCAATAAGTCTAGCGCTCCACCAACTGAACGCGCGATGTAGACACCGTCTATATATATGCCGACACCAGGCTCTGTTACCAGAGTATAGTCATTTTGGCCTACGCCCCTGATAAATACTGATGCCGTAGCGCTACTGCCCGATATTGGCGCAGTTGGGTTGAACACAAGATTCGGTGTAATCTGGCCTATTCCCGCCAGGGCTGTAATGTTACGCGCCTCCAGGCCATCTCCACTGAACGCAGTTATCGAGATCGGGGTATCTTGTAGGCTCTCTGTGCGCTTGCGCGCGGTAACCACCACTTCCTCTAGGCCGTTAAACCCGGAACTCTCAGGTTCCTGGGCTGTTGAAACTACGGCAATACTGCTTAAACTCAAACCGTAGATTAGGCGTGCTACTGCTGTTGCTATCGGGCGTTTGTAAGTCATGGCTCTGGTTCTCATTAGTTATAAGTTATTGTTGAGAGAATTATAGGTGGTGCCACAGAGCTGACTATCCGGTGACGGAAACTGTTTGTCCAGAGAAAGAAAAATCAGTATACTGACAGTGAAATTTTGTCATTCAGTGTTTCTTTCAGCGCGACAGAAGTACTGTAGAAGGGTTTGATATATGATTACACCTTTGGCTCTTTCACACTTCAATACATACCAATCCACTGATATAGACTCAGTAAGAGCATATGTCGGAAAACTGTTCTGCCCGCACAGTCTGGATCTGGCAAGCAAAAAATTCCAGCTCAATACGCGTATTGACCATGCTCAGGTAGCAGGGATGTCGTTGGTATACCTCGACTACGGGGCGCCGGTGGATATTTTCCCCGGTACCCTGGATAAGTTCTATCTTATACAGATTGTCCTGTCAGGTAGAGCGGAGGTGTCTCTTGACAATAAAATCCATTTGGCAAAATGCGGGGAAGCGACCATTATCAACCCGATGTGTAAAACACGAATTCGGGCAACCGATGATTGCCGATTCTTGTCTATTCGTATCGAAAGTGCTCGTGTTGCTCGCAGGCTTGAGAAGCTGATTAATAGAAAGCTTGATAACTCATTGATATTTAGTCCAAAATTGGACTTGTGTAGCGGCAAAGGGGCGGTCATTGGTCGATTTGTCGCTTATGTTATGGCTGAACTAAAATTACAGACACCCGATAGTCTGTTAACAAGCTTGAGTGAGCAGTTTGAAAGTACGCTAGCCTCCATGCTTCTCGAACTACATCCACACAACTACTCTAGCGCCATTGAAGGTGCCCAATTACTGCCTGCGCATCACTATGTAAAAAAGGCAGAGGGTTATATGCGCGAAAACCTTGCAGGTGTTATTACACCAGATGATTTGGCCGCTGTGGCCGACGTTACTCCGCGAACATTATCCAATGGATTCCATCGTTACTACCAAACCACACCTATGGGGTACTTGAAATCACTTCGCTTGGATAGAGCTCACGAGAGTTTAGTGAAAGCTGGCGATGGCGAGACAATTACACGAGTTGCAATGAATTGCGGTATTACGCATCTGGGGCGATTCTCTCACGAGTACAAGCTGAGATTTGGCGAGTCGCCCTCCCACACCCTGCGGCCAAAGTGAGTATTCTATTTGAGTGGTAAGTAGCGCATGGGAGCGCGGCTTAGCTCATTATTACTTTCGGCCAGTTTACCCAGAAGATTCAAAAATAACTTTCTTTCGCTAGGGGACAGTGGCTGCAAGAGTTTCTTCTGAACCTTGTCCATTGGCACTGCTGCATCATCGATAACTTTTTTTCCAGAATCTGCAAGATAAACCAGCTTGGCACGCCTGTTGTTCGGGTCGGTCTCGCGTCGAATGTATCCGCGTTGCTCCAGTCGGTTAACAATGTTTGAGCAGGTGGTACGATCAAGCGCTATGGCCTGGGCCAGTGTAATTTGATCAATTCCGGGGTGGCTGTTGAGTGTCCAGAGTATCGAAAACTGAAGAGGTGTTATGTCGATATCCGAGAACTCCTCTGCAAAGATAGAGACTCCTATTTGGTGAACTCTGCGAATTAGAGGTCCTGGGGAGCGCTGCATACTATACTTTGCCATATTGCTGTAAACCTTTCGATCTGGAATTAATTTGATAGCCGATTATGCGGGCGCAATAGTATCCTAAAGTCATCGGCTTGGTAATCATGATTTTTGTTCGGATTTGTAATTTCGAAACAGAAGGGCCTGGAGGAGTTACTGACTAGTTAAACAATACGATAAACCGGCTATAAAGCTTATTGTCGCCACCCTGTAGTTTAGGACTAGGGGCTCGGTCAGTCGCTACTCAGTAGCATAGGCTCCGGTAATTAGATTGTCGATACTACGCTGCCGTTTATCCGACCACACATCGGACAAGCCGTATCCTTGCGCCATACGGTTGGCGAAGCTAAACAGCGCACAAATTGCAATGGCGTCTTCTATTGCAGCCTCACTCCATCCTGCATCACTTGCCGCCTGAACATCGGCAGCGATAACCTTATGAGGGCTGGAAGTTAGTTTAGAAACCAGTTTTAACAGGGGCTTAAATTTGTCATCGATCTCTGCATTATCGATATCCTCTACAAGTTGAGCGATAGTCTTCTCGGGCAGATTAAAGGCCTCCGCTACTTTCACATGAGCACCGTAACAGTATTGACACTGGTTAGCGCCGGAGACTAGTGCAGCTATTAACTCTCGAGCGGCCACATCAAGCTCTGAAGTTTCATCGCGCATAATGCTTTGGCTCAGCAGGGCGAAATGTGAGAACCGATCAAAGCGGTGCTCGACAATATCCTCAAGAATTGCATCATCATTCAGAAAGCTAAAGTTCGGCATACGAAAATCCTTTGTCCCATCCGCTATCAGTATTATTATTTGAATAGGAAGCATACTGACTAAATATGTAATGTCAAACTGACTATATAGTGAAGGGCGTGATGCAAATGGC
>CAYNZI010000438.1:0-3166 GCA_964401565.1 uncultured Spongiibacteraceae bacterium | reverse complement strand
GAGCCCTGCTTGGAAAACAGCAGGTCTCAGTCACTCACTCAGCGCTCATCTTTTATGTTCCGCAATAACGTCACTCCATTGCCTCTGATTGTAGTGATTCGATGGCAGAGAATTACTATTCATCAGTATCAGCACTGGTATCAGAATCGAGCCGTTCAAAATTTGGCACAATGGTAGAGGAACAGATCGGGACTATGGATCAGTGGTGTCCAGCCTGATCCTCGATG
Source organism: uncultured Spongiibacteraceae bacterium (assembly GCA_964401565.1). Lineage (GTDB taxonomy): Bacteria > Pseudomonadota > Gammaproteobacteria > Pseudomonadales > Dasaniaceae > Oceanicoccus. The sequence goes on along the minus strand of CAYNZI010000438.1, from coordinate 2,939 downwards.
CCAGAAAATAGACTTCCCCTTTTCGAGTAATACACAATATACTAACTGCAGCGCCCAACGCCCAACGCCCTCGCATATAACAATAAAATTGCAGGAGAAAGTATGCATTTTCTGACGGTCAAACATCGTATAGCTTTTATTTTTCCCGTATTACTAATCACATTCTCGAGCCTGGTATTCCCTGCGCCTACAAAACCTAATATTATTTTTGTGTTAACTGACGACCAACGCTATGACGAAATGGGGTTTTTAAACCCGTTGCTCAATACCCCCAACATGGATGCGATTGCTAATGAGGGCGTTCATTTCGAAAATGCTTTTGTCACAACAGCTCTGTGCTCACCCTCCCGGGCAACTATTCTCACTGGACAGTACGCCAACACCCACGGGGTCATTGATAACAACGCGCCGATCCGCGAAGGCACCGTCTTCTTTCCCAGCTATTTACAACAAGCGGGCTACAACACCAGTTTTATTGGCAAGTGGCATATGGGCCACACCGGCAGCAAACCGCAGCCAGGTTTTGATAAATGGGTGAGTTTTACCGGTCAGGGTCACTACAACGCGGATCTGGGCAATGGGTTGACGGCGATGTTCAATGTCGACGGCAAAGCAGTGGAGCAAACCGGTTACATTACTGATGAGTTAACCGACTACGCCATCGACTGGCTGAACTCTTTAGATAAAGACGAACCCTTCTTTTTGTATCTTTCTCATAAGGCGGTACACGCAGAATTTGAACCTGCGACCCGACATGCTCAGCAATACGCTGGAGAGACAGTAACTTTACCGGACAACATGGCCAACACTGAAGAAAATTATCGAGGCAAACCGCGCTGGGTGAAGGACCAGCGCTCAAGCTGGCATGGTGTTGATTTTCCCTATCATAGTATCCGTGATGTGGCGGCTTACAAAATGCAGTACCACCGAACCATTTCTGCCGTGGACGAAAGTTTAGGGCGACTACGACAATGGTTAATCGACAACCAACTCGATGAAAATACCATTGTGATACTAATGGGTGACAATGGCTTCCTATTTGGTGAACACGGTTTGATTGACAAGCGCAACGCCTATGAAGAAAGCATGCGCGTTCCTTTAATTGCAGTAGGGCCTGGGTTTCGCGGCGGAAAAAAAGTGCCCGAAGTCGTTGCCAATCTAGATATTGCACCGACCGTGCTCGATATTGCCGGTATCGCATCTCCCAAACACTTTCAGGGCCGAAGCTTCTACTCTTTGAGTAGAGGCAATGATTTGGTAGAACCTTGGGCCAGTGAATTCGCCTATGAATATTTTTGGGAATATAACTTCCCGCAAACACCAACGACATTCGCAATCAGGACTGATCGCTATAAGCTTATCCAGTATCACGGCGTATGGGATCAGGAAGAACTTTACGATATTGTTAGCGATCCCAGAGAAATGAACAACTTAATCGATGATCCGCAACACTATGAGGAAAAAATAAGACTGCGCGCACGGCTCTATACGTTATTGAAGAACCCCAAGGGTGAAAACTCAGTTCCGTATACCGCTCGATTATCCAGTGGCGCTATCTATCGCCGCCAAGGTGACCAGGCTGCACAGGATTTTCCCGAGGAATGGTTAATGACCGGTGAGGAGCCGCGCACCGATTTATTTGAAGGGCTTATTCCTGATGGGCCCGCAAAAAAGATGATACTCAAAAGCCTGAAATCTCAATTGGAGAAAACACAGTAGTGCGCCACGCTACTCGTTCAAAGAACCCCCAGCCTCATTTTCATCTTTTTTGGGACCCGTGCATGGACATTCGGAACAACCCCTTTACGCTGGTCTCGTTTGAATCTGCAGCTAAACAATGTAACACTACTCGCTCCACTATTGTGGAGTTCGACAAACACGATAAATGGAATTTAATAACAACTCGAATAACTGTTTGTCAGGCGCAACCCTCAGCCACCAACGCGCTGAATACTCATGCTGTTAATTTCCAGAGGATACATCTTTGCGTTCCTATGCCGTCACCTTTGTCGCGCTAGCCTTAATATTCGGCTCTATAGCGGGTTTCAACTACTTTCAGTCTGTCGGTTCTGCCGAATCAAATTATACACCTCAACCAATAGTGATTGCGGCAGCAACGTCAACCACTGAAACCTGGGACCAATATCTTGACTCTGTGGGCACCATCAAAGCCGTACATGGCGTGGAGCTCTCTTCAGAAACCAGCGGCCAAATTACCGCATTAAATTTCAATTCTGGTGACGTTGTTGCAAAAGGCGCATTATTACTAATACTTAATGATACGGTCGAACAAGCCAGCAAACAGAATCAAATTGCCAACCTTGACCTAGCCAAATTATTGCATGACCGAGATGCCAAGTTAGTTACACAAAAATCCATCCCTCAATCTCAATATGACCGTTCACGAGCCGACCTTCAGCGAGCGAGAGCCCAACTTACCGAAACCCAGGCAAGACTTTCACAAAAGCGCATAACCGCACCCTTCAATGGCACGCTGGGGATTCGGCGAGTTGATGTGGGCGACTATGTCTCGCCAGGCACTGTTATTGCCAGCATTCAAGATTTAACAGCACTGGAAGTCGATTTCACTCTACCTTCACAAGCGGGCCCGCTATTAGTCAAAGGACAATCGATAACGGTAGCGGCGACGGTCTATCCCGGCCAGCAATTTGAGGCGATACTGTTTGCCGTGGATTCCCGGGTCGATACCAGCACCCGCTCTATTGCAGTGCGGGCTAAATTGGCACCGGGCAGCAAACTACTCCCCGGCATGTTCGTAACATTACGCATCGCTTTACAGCAAGAAAAACAGGTTGTGACGGTTCCCGAAACTGCCGTGACCTATTCACTGCACGGCAATACGATTTTTGTTATCAAACCGGATGCCGACGGCAACGGATTGACTCACGAGCCGACCACCGTAGAAGTTGGTGAAGTGC
>CAYNZI010000437.1:0-3168 GCA_964401565.1 uncultured Spongiibacteraceae bacterium | reverse complement strand
CTGATTTTATTCAGGAGAGAATGGATTCTATGGGGATGGGTACTGAATAGTTACACAATGGATTCGTCGCAAAGAAATTGCATGGGAGCATACGCCCCTTTTGCAAAACCTCATGCGATGGACCGCCAAAGATTCCCCTCTGAATCCTGTTCGCCCGCCACCGGCTATTGGTGGTGATGCCGTACTTCACGGTGTCGGGATCAGAGGGGAAACCAGTGCCACTATGCCACTCAGTGATCGAGTGGGGCACATGGTTGTCGTCGCCCGTACCCGCCACGGTAAAACCCGGCTAGCCGAAGTGCTGACTACCCAGGATATACGACGCGGCAATAATTGTGTGATCGTGTTAGATCCCAAAGGTGATGCCGACTACCTCAAACGCATTTACGTTGAGTCCCAAAAAGCGGGGCGTCAATTGATCATCTTTCACTTGGGTTATCCCGAGCTCAGTGCCCGCTACAATGCCATCGGTTCATTTTCACGGATTACCGAAGTAGCAACGCGCATCGCCAGCCAGTTACCCGGCGAGGGTGAGGCCAGTGCCTTTAAAGAGTTTGCCTGGCAATTTATCAATGTGATTGCGGTGGCGTTGGTGGCAATGGGTGAAACGCCCGATTACCTCAAGATACGACGCCATATCACCGACATCGATGCGTTGTTGATTCTCTATGGTCGGCATTGGTTGGCCGAAAATGGCCCCGAAGATTGGCAGGATGAGCTGGGCGAATTACAAGACAGCATTAACCTGAAGTCACTGCCGCGTATAGATCAGGGTAAAGACATTGAAGCCGTGGCGATGGTTCGCTATCTCAATGCCCATGTGGCCTTTGATCGGGTCTTGGAAGGGTTAATGTCAGCCTTTCGCTATGACCGCGAATTTTTCCTAAAAATTACGGTATCCATTAAACCATTCCTGGAAAAACTAACCACTGGCAATATCGCCTCCATTCTAGCGCCGGATAAAGCTAACACAGACGATCAGCGGCCAGTGCTGGAGTGGGCACAAGCGATACGCTCAAACGCCGTGGTTTATGTGGGCTTAGATGCCCTCACCGATCCAGAAGTGGCAAGCGCAGTGGGTGCATCCATGTTCAGTGATTTGACCAGCCTCGCGGGCCATATCTATAAACACGGCATAGAGCCAAGCAATAAAGATCAGCAGCCCAAGCGCCCACCTAACATTGTGATCCACGGTGATGAATTCTCCGATTTGATCGGGCCACAGTTCAAAACACTGATCAATAAAAGCGGCGGTGCCGGTTACCAACTCAATCTCTATACCCAAACCTGGAGTGACCCCATTGCCGAGTTAGGCAGTGAAGCCAAAGCCGGGCAGCTAGCGGGTAATATCGGCACCATGTTGATTATGGGCGTAAAAGAGGTGGCAACCTGTGAGATGTTCACCAAGCAGCTGCCCGAAGTCAGCGTCAGTGAAATCATGGCCGTCTCCGGCGTCACGGATAATGTCGATGCAGTTGGCGGCATGGGTTTTACCTCCAATAATCAGGACCGGATAAGTATTAGCCGAGTGCCGATGATCTCACCCGCCGATATTGTGGCATTGCCCAAAGGGCAGGCCTTCGTTCTGCTTCGGGGCAGTGAACTGTGGAAGATTCGCATCCCCATGCCCTCCAAGACCGATGACCAGGAACTGCCAGATGATTTGGGTGACATGCTTCAGCATATGCGGCGCGGCTATACCTCAGTGGCGGACTGGCCAAGTTATAATGCGCCAAGTTACCACGGCCGGTAGGTAAGGGCGAAAACCCCATGGTGAAACCACAATCGTATCAGCCGCCTAGGAGAAAAGAACCTGGCCTCATCGGCAATCTCTTTTCAGCATTGATTCAGCTGGTGGTTTGGTTAATTATCAGTCTGATGCTATCCATCGTCATTGAATGGATAGGCATAACTTGGTTCTGGCCAGAGCAGGGCAGTGAGCATGCCAAAGCGGTACTGGCCACAGATCAAGACTATCTAAACCAGCAGCTGCACGATCAATCCGCAGCAATAAAAAATGACGTTATTACCGCGACCCATCAAGCCATAACATGGATAGCCCAACAGTCCTGGCTAAAAACCATTTTTCAAACAGTACGGAATGCTACAGCGGGCAACTTTGTAGCATTGCAGCAAGGAGCGGGTGATCTCTATCTGCAATACCGTGACTATCTACAGGCATCTACTTACGTCACGCAAATCTTTATAATCCGTTTGGCGTTAATCCTGTTTTCGCTGCCCATTTTTATAATCGCCGCGCTGGTAGGGGGTGTTGATGGCCTAGTCGAGCGGGATCTTCGGCGCTGGGGTGGTGGGCGTGAAAGCAGTAACGTCTTCAATCTGGCTAGGCGGTCAATTGTGCCTGCCTTTGTAGCTGCCTGTGTGGTCTATATCAGCTTGCCGTTTAGTATTAATCCGGTGGTTGTTATTCTGCCTTTTGCTGTCTTGCTGGGGCTGGCAACACGTATCGCTTTTGAGCGGCTTAAGAAGTATTTTTGACTGTGTCAGAAATGGATAGTTAAAAAAAATCTGCCGTTCCGTTTATTATTCATCATTCCTGCGGTGAAGTGATAGGCAGAGCCTCTTGTTCAACCCAGGGTATTTTAGTGGTGCTCTTCATTAAATGTTGTATCTCTTGATGTAATGCGTTTATTGCAGGGCTTTGTTCATTTTCAATGATTTGAGCAAGGTTTTTCAGATTGATATATTTGCTTGGTTTATTATTGGCTGTATGTAGCATCATATAGGGAATCATATCGCGCTGAAGTAAATTATTCATAAAAGCAAGAATGCGATAACCCCCTTCATCTAAGTCCCCCCAGTGATATACAGGCGTTTGTTTGGGTGTTAACGCAGTGATGTTTTTGAACAGCGTTTGCCATCGGCGTGATGGAAATCCATTGGTATAAAAGATCCAGCCATTGTCATCTATCTCTCGAGAATATCGTTCAAAAGTTGTTTTGTTCTCGATAAACAAAATGTAGTCAGGTTTATGGAGGGTCGAGACGTCAATGATTCCGTCGGGTGGAATTTCCAAGTAAGGCCAGGCAGTATTGGTGTTGAGTGTTCCTCTTTTGGTCTGAATCACAATGTTGGCTTTAAATCGAAATGAAGGTGGATATTTACTGATGCCCCAGTATTCCATTATTTCTTTAGGCTTGTTTGTTC
>CAYNZI010000436.1:0-3169 GCA_964401565.1 uncultured Spongiibacteraceae bacterium | reverse complement strand
GACCATGCTTTTGCAAATGAAATGTCATTTGAATCAGGGAGCTTGTCTTCAGACAGAGAATTGATTTTAATTCGAGCTGGGAGAGCGGCTGCTTCGCCGACAAATAGTGCTTCTTGCCTAGGAAGTGATGACAGCGCAGAAGTCATATTTGATAGGCTGTCAGGCAAAAATCGTGACACATGTTGTTGATCTTGACTGTTCGATAATCTCAATACAATCCATGAGTTACATTGAGAAATGACCGTGCCTTCAACGTCAGCAGGCCGTTGCGACACAAGCATCAGCCCGAGGCCATATTTACGCCCCTCACGCGCAATACGCCTAATTGCATCTTGAGCGACTGCATACTGTGCGTCACCACGGTTTGGCACGTATCGGTGCGCTTCTTCGCACACGAGCAAAATGGGGTCTCTCTCCCTTTCTGGACGTGACTGGTTGAGCTTGTATTGGAATAAGAGGCGGGCAATAGCCCCAGTCAGCGGACCGGCAACTTCGTTTGGAAGGCCAGAGATATCAATGATCCGAATTTTGGTTTCATTGTCACCTTGTATGGAAATGAATTGCTTCAGAACGTCGGCTATGGTTAGGCCATCAGCCAGATAATCGTTCATCAGAAATTGTATGCGGTTATCCGTTTTCAGAACTCTGATTTTGTCCAGAATGGACGACATTTTTTCCAATTCTGATGCTGTCTTATCTTGCCATTTTGCTTGATGCCATCGTTTGGACTGTAGCTTTGTTATATGTGCTAGAAATTCATCAAGCTGAAACGGTCTCGGCTTGTCCCTGTCAAAGCTAGAGATTGCATCCATGCGTTTTTGTTGTTCTTCTGGCGTGCCTTCGGTCCGCGCGATAGGTGCTTGTGGTGAACTGTGCTCTCCAAGATCAGCAACGTTGATTTCATCTGCCTTTAAGATCAACCCAGCTTCCGCCATTCTTGCATGAGTGAGTGCTTTGTAGACGGCATTTGCTTGAGACGTTGCTTCCACTTCCGCTTTCCCAACTGCAAGTGAACGAAATTCATCACTCGACATTAGCCAAAATGGGAGTTTTAGCTTTATAGCGCCTTCTTCTTTGTCATGCGGTGAATCGTAGGCTTTGAATGCAGTCGAAACGCCCTGAAACGCCTTGCTGTATTCGCCATGAGGATCGATCACGACAATTCGAGATCTCGTCTCTTGCTCGCCAACGGCTTTATGCGCGATGACCGAATGCAAAATTGAGGCGACAGTTCCTGATTTACCTGACCCAGTTGATCCGAGAATTGCGCAATGCTGCCCAAACAGTTTGTCCATGTTTGCACGACAGACGACGCGCGAAGCGCCAATGTAGGTCCCAATGGGTACGTGGCAGTCGACCCCGTCGTCTCTTGTGCTCTCCACGCTTTCATAAAGCGTCTGTGTTTCGGCCTTAGTCATTAGATATACCGACTGAAGGGGAAGTGGGTATGTGCTTATCCCACGTCTGAAATCTAAGGTCTCCGATTGGGTTTGCCACCACGCTTCCCCTAATAAATCGGCTTCAATCACCCTTTTGTCCATTGTTGACGAGGTGATCCCCGTGGTCGCAGCAATCGCCGCCGCTTCCTCATCAGATTGCAATCGTAATAGGCTGACAGTAGCGAAAATCAATTTTCGGCCCATGTGTAGTTTTATTATGCTGCCTAACTGCCCGACTGAATACATCCGCCCTTTGTAGCCGCGCGTTAATTCGGTGATTTTCTTGTCCAAAGCAATTTTTATTGAATTGCCTGAAACTTCGAACACGGTGCCGATTTCCAAATCGTCGCTAATCAAAAATTTGCTTGCAGTGCTCATGCCGATGCTTCCTGTATATCTTGTGGTAGGCCGTTAGAAAGTAGGTCCGTAACACCCGCAAACGTCCACCACGATCTGTCACCATCAACTGTCCAGAATGGCCCAGAATTTCCATGGTAAAGCCCTTTGTCTGAGGCAATGTAGATGCGTTCGCCCCACGAAGTATTGCGCCAAGTTTCAAGTTGCTCAGGCAGACCACCATTTTCTTGGGCAAAGGCAACCATTGTAAGGCGGCTGTCTTTTCTCGACATCGCATACTCAATATCTTCATTGATATGTTCATCACCAAACGAGTACCCACAGATAAGCAGAATACGCTCAGCTCCGTCAGACAGGTTTTGACGGAATCTATTGAAAAGTGCAGAGAAGGGATCGAGTTGAGTATTTATGTATTTCGTTGATTGAGGATAGATAACCACAGCATTTCGCGCCTTTGGGTATTTATCGCTGAACCGTGTACGGAGAAGCTGAGATGCGTCGTGCTTAGGGGCGACCCAATCAATTGAACCATGCAGTTTTACAACCCTCGCTTTTGCTGAACGGTGTTCTGCAATGTCGTAGCCAGCCCAGAAACCAACACCACCACCAATAAACCCATCGTCATACGGTATTTGCTTTAGCGCCAACGCATCTTCGATCAGCGTGTCGTAGTTGGTTGTGAAAAACTCAATGGTGCCGCGAATATTTTCCAATCCTGCTTGGTTTTTTTGAAAGATTGCATCAACAAAATTCAGATGTTCCTCAATTATTACGATTGGTTCTGCTGAAGTCCCCACCAGCTCGGGAATGTCGCCCCAAGCTGCTCGGTAACCCCACCGTATGGTGCTTGATATCAGTTCGAGGAGGCCGTTATGCAGCGTCGTCAGTGTTTCAAAAGACACCTTACTTGCGCCGACTTGGGCCACATTCCCACGCGCTCTGACACTCATTGAAATAAGATCGGCTAGATGGGTGAGAAAGATTTCAATATGGGCGTTTTCGTCAATATCGCCCTCAATCTCGTCGATGACCTTTAGAATATCATCCTTTTCTAGGAATTTTTCTGTTCGGGCAAGATCAAGCACTTTTTGGGTTAACGGGATCATAAGAGGAATGTTGGCAGGGTAACTGATTCCGGCGCACAGCAACCATGTTTGTTTTGGGCTATTTAAAGCTTTTTCAAATTGTTCAGCAATATCAATGGATTGATCGCTCATTGTCATTCTTTCGTTTAAGCAAGAGTTAATGGTCGAATTATCTAACCATTCAGGTATTGAAATGCGTTCTGTATAAGATATTAGCACAGCGCGAACAACTATAACGAGTGACCGTTCTCGTTATTTTGGAGGTACGAAGTAGGTGCGCAGTCCGGT
>CAYNZI010000435.1:0-3174 GCA_964401565.1 uncultured Spongiibacteraceae bacterium | reverse complement strand
CCAACGTCGACCGCAACCTAAGCACTGATTCTCTCTATATTGATGCGGGAAAATTACGTGTTTTGGTTGCAGAAGACAATGCTGTCAATCAACTGGTGGTCAAAGGCTTCCTTAAAAAGTTTAATGTTTTCCCTGATATTGTCGACAATGGAGACAGTGCGCAAGAAATCGTTATTTCAAACCCCGGAAAATACGATTTGGTCCTTATGGATATTAGTATGCCAAAAATCGACGGATACGAGGCTACTCGCCGCATCAGAGAGGCATTGGGCGCGCGTTCGAAACCTGCTATATATGCCTTGTCTGCTAATGTTTTAGCCGACCACGTAAAGAAAGCAAAAAGCTGCGGAATGAATGGAACTATCATGAAACCATTAGACATAAATTTGTTACGTGCGGTGCTGGAGGAGCAGCTTCACGGTTAGTTGCGCGCACAGAAAATCATTGAAAAATTGCGAGTCAGAGTTGGCGATAATAATAATTATGTGGGATTTCTACTATGAGTCATTTGGAAGATCAGACACCTCCAGCGGCAACGTCTAAACATGAGGAGCAACAGACGACCGGTGTCGGCGGTCGTTATGCGAAGTATGTGCTCTTCGTCTTGGTTATTGTCTATATATTTAATTTTATCGATAGGCAGATATTGTCTATCCTAGCTGAAGATATCAAGGCAGATCTTGGTATTAACGACGCTGAAATAGGTTTTCTCTATGGCACCGTTTTCGCCGTTTTTTATGCGATATTTGGCATTCCCTTGGGCAAGTTGGCAGATGTGTGGATTAGGAAAAAACTGATTTCCGTAGGCCTCGGTTTTTGGAGTATTATGACCGCATTGTCTGGAACAGCGGGTTCCTTTGCTTCGCTCGCCGCCTTTCGAATCGGTGTCGGCGTTGGTGAAGCAAGTGCGACGCCGGCAGCCTATTCGATGTTATCTGATTACTTTCCCCCTGCGTTACGCACCACAGCACTCTCCATCTATTCATCGGGCGTGTACATTGGTAGCGGCATCGGTATATTTTTAGGCGGCGTAATTCTCGATTATTGGAACGGAAGCTATCCTGATCATTTATCTGCTCCGTTTCAGCTGAAGGGATGGCAAGCGGCTTTTTTTGCGGTCGGTATCCCAGGCTTGCTGATGGCCTTGTGGGTTGCCACATTAAGAGAGCCGCGTCGGGGCTTGAGTGATGGTATTGAAACTCCCGAACACCCTCACCCCTTCATGGAAGCTGCTAAAGAGCTTTTTTCTCTGTTGCCGGGCACTAACTTCATTGCCTTGATCAGGCTTGGCGGGGGTGGAAAATCTATCGTTATCAATCTCTTTGCAGGGAGTGTAATTTTTGCCTTAAGCTATACTCTCACTCATACATTGGGGAACCCGGTGCAGTGGGTTGCACTCGGTGTAGGTATTTACTGTGCTTTCTCTTGGGCACAGGCACTGTCTTTAAAAGACACCGCAGCTTTTAGTATGATTTTTAGAACGCCTACGCTGTTACTACTGGGTATAGGCGTGCCCTGTTTTGCTTTTATCACCTACGGAATCGGATTTTGGGGGCCATCTTTCTTCTTGCGTATGCATGAAGTAGGCGCCGCAGAAGCGGGTAAAATATTGGGTCTTTCTGCAGCTATTGGGGGCTGGTTCGGTGTTACTGCTGCTGGCGTAATAGCTGATCGAGCCTATCGTAAAAGTCCCAGTGCCAAAGTGTGGGTTGCGCTATTGTCCATGATTGCCTCCCTCCCTTTCATCTATATAACGTTGACAACCCCAAACCTGACGACAGCTTATGTGTGTAACTTCTTCTTTTCAATGCTGTCCCCTATGTGGATCGGCCCCGTTGCTTCGACAGTTAATGATTTGATGCTGCCCAGAATGCGGGCGATGGCGTCAGCTTTTTACCTTTTGATGGTGACCTTTATTGGTCTTGCTCTAGGCCCTTTCATGATTGGACAAATCAGTGACGTCTTCGTACAGGGTGGAGCGTCGTCGGCGGAATCGTTGAAAATGGGCATGTTATTAGGGTGCTGCATTTCCATTATTAGCATCGTGTTGCTGTTTTTTGCGACAAAAACGATCACAAAGGATTTGGATACTAGGCTTGACCGAGCCAGAAAAGCTGGAGAGATTGTTTAATGTGATCGTTCTTTAATAGCCGTGCGGTTTTCGCGGTTGGGATAATGCTGATCTCAATCGTCTCGCTGTTATTGAGTGCCGGTATGTCAGAGTCAAAGAAGTAAGATGTACCGCGGCGTTGTCAACTTCACGCCGACGTCTAACCATTTGGCTTGACTACATTGTCGAGGACGGTAGTGGAGTGGTAGACATTTACATTCAACCGATCTATGTTCATCCGGCACATGAAAACACGTGTTTCTGGAATGCATCGGGTTTGGTTTATTTTCAGGAGAAAAAATTCGTACTGATTCAGTGGAGCCCCTATTAGAGTGTGGAGGCGTAGCTTTTGCGACGACGCTTAATAATGATGTCATGGGTGACGTTGTAGTGACGGATGGAAGGCTTGACAGCCTGATATTCCATTGGCAGAAAATTTGGACGGATAGATGATGGTTTTACTATAATTTGGGGTGATACAGTATTTTTTCAATACTTTCTAGCCGATACTCCTGCTAGTCCAAGTAATAGTCCGAGAACAAGGCCTGTAAGATGAGCTGCGAGGCTTACACGAAGATCCAGAACAATTGGTAGTAATAGATTGGCCAAGGAGAAAATTAAGATACGTAAGTAATAATCTTTAGGTAGTTGTTTCCTATTTCGGAATCCGTTGCCTACTACCCATCCGAGCAGTCCAAATACGCCGCCAGAAATACCGCCGAAAGCTTCTGGTTGTTCACCAATAAGCGAAAATTGCGCGGCGAACGCAGACAGTGCGGCTATCAAAATGAATATAAGTATTTGCGAGTGGTTGGAAAATGGCCCAGCTAGACCAGCGGCAATAAATAGCATTCCGAAATTCACTACCCAATGAATAATATCCTTGTGGAAAAATGCTCCGTAAATATAGCGCCACCACTCACCTGAGTTTGCACTTGTATAATAGACGCCAAATTTAGTCAGTAAGGCATCTAAATTTCCAAACCATAATTGGTACAAAACCTGCAGTATCCCAAAGAACAATGTGATTCCGGACAACGTTTTAAGGAGGGGGTTTTTGCTAA
>CAYNZI010000434.1:0-3175 GCA_964401565.1 uncultured Spongiibacteraceae bacterium | reverse complement strand
CTCCATGATCGGCGCAACAAACATACGGTGTAACATTGGGGTAATGCCCGCCTCATTCACTAGCGTATCGGCAACGTGTTTGAAAACCTCTCCGTCAATGGCGTCGCTGCTCGACTGAGGTTCCGGTGTTGTTGCTCCCATCTCTTTGGCACGCGTCTCGAATTCTACACCAATACCTTCACTATCTATCGTATTCTCGTGACGGTACCAGGCAAAACCCTCTACGCCTACAGCCGTAATGTTGCCACCGAAACACCCATATCGCTCTAACAAACAGACGGAGACGCCCGCGCGAGCGGCGGCCAAAGCAGCGGCCAAACCACCTGGGCCTGAACCAACCACCAACACATCCGTTTTATGGATTACCTCTACTTCGCGGCCAGGTTCTATAATTTTCATGATTTTTCCGAGATCAAAGTGGCGGCGAAAAATTGCCTAGTTAGTCGTTTATGCTAGCAGCATATCGCAACTACCGCATAGAGAACTTCAGTGATTGTTACGACGCCTCACCTAACGAGAATCAATCACAGCCACTTTGGGGTCTGTTTTTCAGTCAACGCTTTGATACCCACTTTATAGTTTGGCTGCTTTACCATTGCCTGTAGCAAATCCCCTGCCTCACGTGTCGCCGTGCCAACATCCCGATGCCAATCGATGTAGGTTTGACGTTTGGACTGGCGCAGAGACTCTGGTGAATTGCGGGTAATTAAGTCAATGGCATAAGCGCGCACTTCGGACATTAAATTTTCCCGTTCAACAAGCCGGTGAATCAACCCTAGTTGATGAGCTTCATCGGTCAGAAATTTTCTACTGGATATCAATAATTCGGTTGCCCGTGAACCACCAATAAGTCGGGGTAATAGCCACGACAAACCACACTCCACCGGTAAGTTAAGTGGACCGTGTGCAGTCGTCAGTTTTACTCCCGGTACAGCAAAGCGAATATCGGTATAGCAGGCGAGCACAAAACCAACGCCCGCCGCCGGCCCACTCATCGCAGCAATAACGGGCTTGGACAGTGCGAAATGATAAACATATTCGTGCATAAAGGCGGGGAATTCATCGGAACCGGGCATCACCAAATCGGCACCGGTGCCAGAGCTATATTCACCCGAATCGGAAAAACCTGACAGTGCATTTGTGTCTGCACCGACACAAAAATAATTGTCGGCACCGGTGACAATGATAACACCGACATCCGGGTCAACATCGGCCCGCTGCAGTAAATAGCGATACTCTGTATGCATGACACCCGTCCATGCATTGGCACGGTGCGGGCGATTTAACGTGATGGTAGCAACGCGGTCAGTAACATCGTAAAGGGTGTCTTTCAATTTCATACTGTTATCCTATTGTCGTAATAATCAGGTGTCTTGAACACCGGCACTTCGGCTTATCGTAACGTTCTATAAAACGGGTTCCGGCTGCATCTCTAAACACAGTGTGTCTCTTGTACAAGGATTCGCCATAGCAACGTCTTCGTTGAGTTTACGCGTTAGTCAACACGCAGAACTTGTTCTGCTCTACTAACGTAGTTTGACTGACCATATCTGCAACTCTACTTTAATCCAATAAGCTATTCCATCAATGATGAAGGGAGAAAATACCCGGCAATGAACCCTGCGACGCAGACCTGATCCTTGCAGATGTAGATTGATTTAAACCATAATAGACACGACGCTGATTGTCGTCATCATGACAACAGTGTCGTTCACTGAAATTTCTGCTTTACTTTTTAGTAAGAAAAATTGACTATTCGCGCCCATGCTTATGTCCCCTACAATCGTTCGTATTAGCGCCACAATAGTTGGCCAAAATCATCACTGGAGTGTGTTATGCCCCTGGAAATGAATCGCGAAGTGTTTATCACATGCGCCGTCACGGGTTCCGGTAGTAGCCAAGATCGCTCACCGCATGTCCCCCGCTCTCCGGAGCAAATCGCCAATAGCGCCATCGATGCTGCAAAAGCAGGCGCGGCGGTCGTACATTGCCACGTCAGGGACCCTGATACCGGCATACCAAGCCGTCGCACCGATTTGTACCGGGAAGTGGTAGACCGGATTCGTGATTCAGAAACCGATGTCGTTATCAATCTTACTGCCGGGATGGGTGGCGACCTAGTGTTAGGCGATGCTGAATCGCCCTTGCCGTTCAATGAGGCGGGGACCGACATGGTCGGCGCGACCGAACGCATGGCCCACGTCGCCGAGTGCCTGCCAGAAATGTGCACCCTAGATTGCGGCACGATGAATTTCGCCGAAGCAGATTATGTCATGACCAATACGCCGGGTATGCTCCGGGCTATGGGTCAAATGATGACCGATCTGGGCGTGCGAGCTGAAATCGAAGTATTTGATACCGGTCATCTCTGGTTCGCGAAACAACTTGTTGACGAAGGCATCATCGAAGACCCTGTGATGATACAAATGTGTATGGGGATTCCCTGGGGAGCGCCAGACGACTTAAACACCTTTATGGCGATGGTGAATAACACACCTGATCACTGGACCTTTTCCGCATTTTCAATCGGCCGCAACGAGATGCCTTATGCCGCCGCCGCCGTGCTAGCTGGTGGCAATGTACGAGTAGGCCTTGAAGATAATCTTTGGCTGGATCAGGGTGTGCTGGCAACCAATGCCCAACTGGTCGAGAGAGCGGCAACTGTCGTCACCAATATGGGCGCTCGCATTATGACGCCCGCTGAAGTCAGGGAAAAGATGAAACTGACTAAACGCGCGCCTGGAAACCTTTAACCAATACGTATTAACTCCATTGGGAAATCTGCAGTATGAACAAAATCGATCAATTTTATATCGACGGTCAATGGACAGCGCCTCACGGCAAACACGTCTTATCCATTTTAAACCCCGCCTCATCCGAAATCTGTGTGGCGATGGCCTGTGCCGACGAATTCGATGTAAACGCTGCAGCAGAAGCCGCCTTTAGAGCATTTCCAGGTTGGTCTGCGACGCCCCCGGAACAACGGGCGGCCCTGATGATGGCCATTGCAGACGAAATGGAGAACCGCGCCGAAGACCTCATACAGGCGCATGTTGACACCATGGGGATTCCACGACATCAAGCCATGGAGGTACAAATTGCGGGTCCGATCGATGTCGTGCGGTACTTCGCCTCACTGGCCGCAACAACCGGAAAATTTGAAGACCAGGGTGGT
>CAYNZI010000433.1:0-3179 GCA_964401565.1 uncultured Spongiibacteraceae bacterium | reverse complement strand
CGACCTCGACCGGTGGTCCAGTGGCATTGCAAACCGTACTGAGTCAACTGCCCGCTAGTTTTCCGTTGCCATTGGTGCTCGTTCAACATATGCCTGCGGCATTTACGCCAGCTTTTGCAGTGCGCTTGAACGCACTGTGCAAAATTGAGGTCAGAGAGGCTCAAGATGGTGACAGTTTACAAAAGGGTTTAGCGTTATTGGCACCCGGCGGCAAGCAGTTGATGGTTGGCAAGAACGGTAAGGTGAAAATTCTGCCGGGTGATGAGCGAATGAATTATAAGCCCAGTGCGGATATTACCTTTGGCTCTGCAGCCAATGTCTATGGAAACAAGGTATTGGCAGTAGTGCTAACTGGTATGGGTACTGACGGCTGTGAGGGGGCAAAAATACTGAAGCAGAAAGGTGCGACAATATGGGCTCAGGACGAAAACACATCGGTGATTTACGGGATGCCTATGGCTGTTACAAAGGCCAATTTAGTCGATGAAATATTGCCTTTGAATCTTGTTGGGCAGCGATTGTGCGAATTGAAGTAAGGTGTTTACGATGGATGTTTTAAGCATTTTTGGCATCATTCTTGGTTTTGGTGCAATCATTGGCGGGAATTATCTAGAAGGCGGGAGTTTGTCCGCGTTAGCCAACCTGCCTGCGGCGGTCATCGTTCTAGGTGGTACTTTAGGTGCTGCCATGTTGCAGACTCCTTGGTCGGGTATGAAGCTGGCTTTGCGACGACTTATATGGGTTTTTGCCTCTCCGACATATGCGTTTAACAAGGGCATCGATAAAGTAGTGCGCTGGGCTATTGCCGCTCGGAAGGAAGGTTTGTTGGGCTTGGAGTCGATTGCGGAAACAGAGGCTGACTTCTTTGCGCGAAAAGGACTGCAGTTACTTGTTGACGGATGCGAGCCTGAAAATATTCGAGCCGTGATGGAAGTTGAATCGGTCATGTTAGAACAAAGAGACGTTGATGCGGCCAAGTTTTACGAAAGCATGGGTGGTTATGCCCCGACGATCGGTATCATTGGCGCGGTTATGGGCTTGATTCAGGTCATGAGCAATTTATCTGATCCGAGTAAATTGGGTGCAGGTATAGCCATTGCTTTTGTTGCGACAATCTACGGTGTTGGTTTTGCCAACCTGTTGTTGCTGCCGATCGCCAGTAAGTTGCGAAGCATAGCGAGGGTAGAGGCAGAATTTAGGGACCTAATTATAGAAGGTATCATTTCCATCGCGGAGGGTGAAAACCCCAAAGCTATTGAACTGAAATTAAACGGCTTTTTACACCGCTAAAATAGCAGGGAGACGTAAGTGGCCCGTCGCCGCATTGTTGAAGATACCGTCAGTCACGATCGTTGGTTGGTGTCGTATGCTGATTTCATAACACTATTGTTTGCATTTTTTGTGGTGATGTATTCCATTTCACAAGTCAATGAAGGCAAGTACAAAGTATTGTCTGAAACGCTAGCAGAGGTCTTCAAGCGACAGGATCCGGGAACACCTGAGCACACGCTGGACCCTTTTCAAGTTGGAGAAGTTGCAAAGTCAAATCCGCAAAGTTTCATCGAACTGGAAGCGAGTTCACTTCTTGAAAAAGAGGGTAACAGTGAAGGTCCAGGAGAAGGCGAGCAGTTGGAACAAGGCGGCTTGCCGGAAGAGTTTCAACAGATAAGCCAGAAGATTGATGAGTCGCTTGGTGAACTGCTAAAAAGTAATTTGGTGACGGTGCGTGGCAATGAAAAGTGGCTTGAAGTCGAACTCAAGTCATCACTGTTATTCAGCAGTGGGGATTCAACCTTGAGTGGGCCCGCACTGGAACTGCTTGGGAGTATTGCCTCAATTTTGGAAGGCCAAACCAATCCCATTCGAGTTGAAGGATTTACAGACAATCAGCCGATTAATAGCGTTCGTTATCCGTCGAATTGGGAGTTATCAGCAGGCAGAGCCTCCGCTGTTGTAAAGTTTTTTATTGAAGAGGGCCTCGCTGCAAATCGCTTGGCTGCTATTGGTTATGGCGAACATCAGCCGGTAACGGATAATGACTCAGAGCAGGGCCGGGCGGATAATCGCCGTGTCGTATTGATGATATCAAAAACTGGAGAATTGCGTCCGGAGCTACGTGAAATCACTTCTTCTGACGAGTTGCTGGCGGGACAGGTTGAGCCTTTGGCGAAGGGAAACACGGGTATTGACATTATAATTCCCGGCGTGAATAGTGATGTGGAAGACATTACGGCAACAGACATCGAAACCGAGACTAGTGATCAGCCGGCGGGAAATGGAGTGAGAACAATTGAGCTTGAGGGCGGTGGGTTATTGTTTACTAATGATGCACCTCGCGAAATAGACGAATGATACCGGGTTGGTGGCAAGTGTAGTGCGGTTAGCGAATTATCAGTTTGAAATGATAGATGCGTCGTTTTATTTACGATTAAGTGGAGATAAAAAATGCGGGTCTGGGCCGTTGCGAATCAAAAAGGTGGTGTTGGAAAAACAACCACAGCGGTGACTCTGGGAGGTTTGCTAGCGGAGCGAGGTGAGCGTGTATTGCTGCTCGATCTAGATCCTCACGGGTCAATGACCAGTTATTTTGGTTATGATCCTGACGTATTGCAGCGTAGTAGTTTCGATTTATTCGCTGCCGAGCCATTGACACTTTCCCAGTTAGAAAAACTATTGCTAACTACCCCGAGTGAGGGCCTGACTTTATTGCCTTCCAGCATGGCATTGGCGACTGTTGAGCGACGAGCAGCCGTCGAAGGTATGGGATTAAAAGTTGCCAGGGCTCTCGCATTGGCTTGGGACAAATTTGATTATGTTTTGATTGATAGTCCACCGGTGTTAGGCGCACTAATGATTAACGCTTTGGCGGCCAGTGAATGGCTGCTGGTGCCAGTGCAAACTGAATTTTTGGCATCAAAAGGTCTCGAGCGCATGATCCGTACTATTTCAATGGTCACCCGATCGCTAAAGAAAAATCTTCAATATACAATAGTGCCGACTATGTTTGATCGGCGAACCCAAGCATCAATAAAAACGCTGAGAGCGATGCGAAACACCTATCCTGATTCTATTTGGGCGGCGATGATTCCTGTCGACACTCGATTTCGGGACGCCAGTAAAGAGGGAAAGGTTCCTTCTCAGTATGCACCGGATTCTCGTGGTGTCAGTGCTTACCAGTC
>CAYNZI010000432.1:0-3186 GCA_964401565.1 uncultured Spongiibacteraceae bacterium | reverse complement strand
GTGCAGTTGATGTTCTTCTCAGCACTGGGCATTGTCGCCCTATCGGGTGTGGTGGTGAATGCATCCCTGGTGCTGGTAGATTATGCGAACCGTCGGCGCAGAGAGGGTGTACCACTGATGGATGCTGTTTTGGATGCCTGTGTTGTTCGTTTTAGGCCCATTATGCTGACGTCTGTCACCACCTTTGTTGGGCTGGTACCGTTGATGTCTACATCAACACCAGCAACAGCACCATTCAAGCCGATGGCCGTGTCACTGGCATGGGGTGTTTTGTTTGCCACCTTTATAACATTGTTATTAGTGCCATGTTTGTATCTTATGGTTGAGGACTGGATGCACCAGTTAGCCCGTTTTAAAGCGTGGCTTGGTCATCGGCCGCCACCTGAGCGCCAGCTTCGCACAGAGGTAGAAACGGATTCATAGTGAATCGGTTTCTACCTTAGCACTTACGCAAGCCCCAGTTTCTTGCCGTGACGAGTGATGTTCGGGCGTAGGCTGTTGCGAATAGCGGTATAGCTTTTTCGATCTTTGCCGCCTGCTTTTTTTGCCAGAGCGAGCGCTTCGCTCTGTAACTGTTCTTCCGGATAAATGTAGTCGACCACGTCTAGCGCCTTACACTCCTGGCCTGTGTATGCAGTTCCCATAAGAGCCATGTGTTTCAGTGCATGTTTGTTGGGTAGTAAGTCAATGATGTCGACCATGACCGGAGGGAAAGACATGTTAATGTCGACTTCCGGAAAACAAAATCTTCCACGGTCTGATCGCATAATCCTGAAGTCTGCAGCGGCAGCAATAATGGCACCGCCGGCGTAAGCGTTGCCATTGAGGCAGATCACGGTGGGAGCATTTAACAAGGCCAATCGATATAAAACTGTGTCGAATGTGCGTAAAAACTCTTTCCTGACTTCCTTGGTTTGTGCCACTAGCCATGTCAGGTTGATGCCTGTTGAAAAGGTTTTTGGGTGATAACAGGTAATCAACAGAGAAGTATTGCCTTCATATGTTTCAACAGTATCGAAGGCAGTCAGGTACTCATTTAGCACATCCAATGTAATCGTGTTTTCATTGTCATTATTGGTCAGCGTTAATACGTGTGTTCCGTCGTTGATGTCCAAAGTCATGGTAGGCATAGTTAATCTCTCGGTATATGGCTTGTCGTTAATTTGTTAAAAAGACAGTTTCGTTGATATATAGGTTTTGCTCGAAAGCGGCAATGATAAAGTGGGCGACATCAGCGCGGCTGATTTCTCCTGATCGTACGCCGTCGAGATTGTCTAATACGTAATAATGGTTTTCAACGGGGTTATCGGTCAGGAATCCAGGTCTAACGATTGTCCAGTCGGTTGTGCTTTTTTTGATGAGCGCTTCCTGGATGTCTTTATCATCATAGATCGTTTTCAGCATCAGCGGCAACATCACCTGGTCGTAAAAAAAGCCACCGTGGCCGTTACTATCGCCTGCACCAATGCCGGTGACAGTGATAAGGCGAGATTTATCCGAAGCATTCATTATCGCTAAGGTGTTTGTCATGCCTTCGGAAAATACATTCACCGGCTTTCGGGTTGGTCCCATGCCTATTGTGCTGATGATGACATCGTTTTGCGAGATTGCGTTGCTGATGCTCTCTGCGTCGAGAACATCACCTTTTAATACCGTCAACTGCGGATGGAAAAAAGACATGCGTTCCGGGCGTCTGGCTAATGCCGTGACGTTGTGGCCGCGCTCCACCGACTGGCGTACTACCTCTAGGCCAATCCCGCTAGTGCCACCGATAACGAGTACGTTGAGTGATTGTTTGGCCACGGCTGATAACGTTGGCGTTGAGGAGCCGACACCCTCCAATGAGCGGCCGTTCTTGTTGCCTTCGCTACTGCAACCGGCAATGCCGACGACGGAAAAAAACAAGATCGATATCAGGCGGTTGATGGGTGGAGAAAACATAACGTAATCCTGTTGTTGTACGGGCTGGTGTCTATCAACTGGCCAAAGCAACAGCCTACCAACGAGTGTGCGCATCTGTCTATATTGAAGAGGTAATGTCGATCGTTAAAAATTGTTGGTTTTACTAGGGCGTTTATGTTTTCGGAGAAATGTCGGGAAAAATTTTACCCGGATTAAGTAGGTTGTTTGGATCCAGAGCCGTTTTGATAGTTCTCATTAATAAAATTTCTTCTGGTTTGCGGCTGTAATGCAAGTAGTCTCTTTTCTCAAGTCCTATGCCGTGTTCTGCAGAAATGGATCCGCTCCAGTTTTTCACTTCACCATAAACAATATCGTTTACCGCATTGTGCGTTGCTGTGTCGTTGCGGCCGACAGCTATTAGCAGATGCAAATTACCGTCGCCCAAATGACCGAAAACACTAAGGTAGTTATCTGGCCACTGAGCGTGTAGTTGCGGCGTTATCGCGTCAAGATATTCCTGCATGTGAATAATGGGTAGGCTGATGTCGAATGTAAAAAACGGCGCCAACACCGACATTGATTCCATATTGTCGCGAATTGCCCAAATGGCTTCGCGTTCGGTGTATGACTTTGCGAGGACCGCATCTTCAATGATACTGTGCTCGAACTCTTGCTCTAATACCTGCTCAAAATGTTGCTGATCCTTTTCTTGATCGTTACCCAGTGTTTCGACGATAGCGTAGAAGGGATGAGTGTTTGCGAGGGGAGATTTCTGTCCCGCGGGGCCATCGCCTGTCGATAATTGGTAAAAGCTATTCCACATCACTTCAAAAGCGCTTAAGGAAGACGAAAAATTGCGTTTGCAATGGTCGAGTAACGAGATCACTTTGTCGAAGTTTTCCACAGCAATCAGGGCTGTGTTTTGGCTTGATAATGACGGGCTGAGCTTCAGCACGGCTCGAGTGATAATACCGAGTGTTCCCTCACTGCCAATAAACAGTTGTTTAATATCGTATCCGGTATTGTTTTTAATCACACGATTTAAAGACTCTACGATGGTGCCGTCAGCCAGAACTACCTCCAGCCCCAATATCAGCTGTCGGGTCATACCGTAACGAATAACTCGATTGCCGCCGGCATTGGTGGCTATATTTCCCCCTATCGTTGCTGTGCCGCGCGCTCCCAGATCCATTGGAAACATGAAACCTGCTGACTCGGCTTGTTCTTGTATGGTTGCTAGTGGTGCGCCGGCCTGCACGGTCATCGTGCCATCGGCCCGGTCGA
>CAYNZI010000431.1:0-3200 GCA_964401565.1 uncultured Spongiibacteraceae bacterium | reverse complement strand
CACAGCAATTTGATCAGGGTAATGTCGCTTTTACCGACAATAGCCTGGATTTGGCAATTAATGGTGGTGGCTTTTTCGTACTTGCCGAACCCTCCGGCGCATCGTCTTACACCAGGGCTGGCTATTTCGGAATTGATGACGAAGGCTATATTGCGAATAGTAGTGGTTCGATATTACAAGGTTTTTTGCCGACAGGGTCGGGAAGCAGTGTGGGCGGAACGCCGGCTGACCTGCAGGTGCAGGTTGCTGATTTGCCGCCCCGGCCAACGTCGTCGGTGGATTTACTGTTCAACTTGGATGCCCGCGAAGCCGTACCGCCGGTCGCGACTTTCAACCCTAACGACGCCGATACGTTTAATAGTTCAACCTCATTGACTGTTTTTGATAGCCTCGGTGAAGCTCACGTGCTTTCAACCTTTTATGAAAAAACAGCCGTTGAAAATGTATGGAACATGCGGGCATATATTGCTGATGATGCTGGTGCATTACAGAGTGTAATTAGTCCTACAGGCGGCGCCGGTGGGGCAAATCCATTCTTCGAATTGACGTTCGGAACCGATGGCCTCTTTACCAGTTCAGATCCGGCTGTCTTAAATGTCGACGCCTGGAACCCATCGGGAGCCAATCAATCCTCAACCGGTGGCGGTACTGTGGCGGCGTCAGATTTTATCATTGATATTGGAACATCGACACAGTTCGGTAGTGATTTTGCCGTGGCGGCGGTGGATCAGGATGGTTTTGCGACGGGAAAATTGAGCGGGCTTGAAATTAATTCTACCGGAGAAGTCTTTGCTCGTTATACTAATGGTGAGGCACTCATTTTGGGGCAGGTAGCGATGGCTTCATTTGCCAATGAACAGGGATTGAGTCCGTTGGGTAGCACTGCCTGGGCACAGTCATTCGAGTCTGGAGAGCCGGTCGTTGGCGCGCCGTTAACCAGTACATTGGGCGGTATTCAATCGGGTGCACTGGAAGAGTCGAATGTCGACTTATCTGAAGAGTTGGTTCGGTTGATCATTGCACAAAGAAACTTTCAGGCGAATGCAAAAACGATTGAAACGGCTGATACGGTAACGCAGGCGATTATCAATATCCGTTAATGAAAAGAGTACGGCCATTTGCTGATACCTGACGTGTGAATATTTAGTGGAGAACAAAGACAAGGCTCTTATCTAGATGTAGAAATTTAGATGAGAGTTTTTTTGTATCTAGCACCGATGACTGGGCCGGGAGCCGCCGCTCCATGGTTCTGGCCCCTCCGGGGTTCCCTCCGAAGTGCCTGAGCCTTAATGCGCTTCGCTGTCTCATTCACTCCCTCGGCCAAGCCCCTTTAACTTCCGCGACAGCTCCCGGCCCTCTAACAGTGTGCATATTTTCGCTAATAATGGTCTCATTTCCTAATTCAGCGCGCTCATTTCAATGTTTACTGCGATCGTAGGCAGCGGGAGAAAGTCATTGCGTAATAGTAAGGATGAGTGCTGAGGGAGCGACTGAGACCGGCTGGCTTTCCCGCAGGGAAGCCGGGCTCAGGCGGGAGTGAAGGGTGCCTGGAGGGCCACCAGCCATGGAGCAATGTCTTTGTCCTGTTGCCGGACGTAACAGGACAAGGTTATTACAGGAGAAATTTCCGTTAGCGTTCATCCTGTTTTTTCGGCGGGTAAGGCATAGCGACCAGCATAGGTGATCCCATATACGTTATTTTCCAAATACTGGCATTCATTTTGCTACTGTTTATATAACAGTGAAATGGCCGCTATATGCGCCAATTTGGGATTAAAACCGGCAATAGTTTTCCACCCAATTGCCGCTTACGTTAAACGCGGAGCAACAATGGATAAAGCAATTTACTTAGCGATGTCGTCGGGGCAAAACATTATGTCTGCCCAGGCCATACACGCCAACAACCTCGCGAACGCCAATACCAATGGATTCCAGGCTGATTTTGCGCAGGCACGGGCAATGGGCGTGTATTACGGTGACGGACACAAGACGCGGGCCTATGCGATGACTGAGAGCCCGGGTACAGATTTCAATCGTGGCGCGCTGGTCGAAACAGGTCGTGATCTGGATATGGCGGTTGTCGGCGATGGCTGGATAGCGGTACAGGCACCCGATGGAAGTGAGGCTTACACAAGAATGGGGTCGCTGAAGCTGGATCCCAATGGCCGATTACTAACGGCCAATGATTTACGGGTGCTCGGTGATGGCGGCCCGATTTCACTACCTCCCGCTGACAAGGTCACATTGGGGGCCGATGGCACCATTACTATTCGGCCCGCAGGGCAGCCGGCCGAAGTGTTGTCGATAGTTGATCGAATAAAATTAGTGAAGCCTGATTACGCCGACCTCACTAAGGGAATCGATGGATTGATACGCAGGCTCGACGGTGAAGTGCAGGAGCCCGATGCCAGTATTCGTTTACAGTCAGGTTTTGTGGAGTCCAGCAACGTTAATCCAGTCGATGAGTTAACTGAAATTATGACGCTGGCTAGACAGTTCGAGATCAACGTGAAAATGATGAAAGTCATGGAAGAGAATTCGGATGCGGCAAGACAGGTTCTGAGAAGCTCCTAGTGATCGTTTGTGAACTAAATAGATATTAATTTGAGACAAGTACGTAAAGAGGTTAGTTATGAATCAAGCGTTGTGGATTAGTAAAACAGGGTTGAGTGCTCAAGATACGCGCCTGGCAACCATCTCAAACAACTTGGCAAATGCTGCCACTGTGGGATACAAGCGTGACAGTGTTGTATTTGAAGATCTCCTATACCAAATTCGTCGTCAGCCAGGCGCGCAATCATCGCAGAACACACAGCTGCCATCTGGACTGCAAGTGGGTACGGGTGTGAGAGTCATAGGGACTCAGAAAGAGTTTTCAGATGGCAGCGTTCAAATTACTGAACAGCCATTGGACTTGGCCATTGTAGGGCGCGGGTTTTTTGAAATATTGATGCCAGATGGCACTTCCGCTTATTCGCGCAATGGTCAGTTTCAAATCAATGCCGATGGAGAAATTGTCAACGCTCGAGGCTTGTTGCTGCAGCCTTCGATAACCGTTCCTGACAACGCACAGACGGTGTCAATTAGCTCAGACGGTATTGTAGAGGCGCAAGTGGTTGGCCAAGCCGCAGCGCAAACACTGGGCAACATAACAGTGACCAATTTTGGACAAAACTACATGGGACCTAGCATTTCTGTTG
>CAYNZI010000430.1:0-3201 GCA_964401565.1 uncultured Spongiibacteraceae bacterium | reverse complement strand
CCGCTCCATAGCCCTGGGCCGTCCCGGCTTCCCTCGTCCGTTCCAGAGCCTTAAAACGCTTCGCTGTCTCATCCACTCCCTCGGCCTGGGCTTTAACTATTCCTCGGCGGTACCCGACCCGCTCCTCTACCGGCTACCACTGTGCTATGAGATCACTGCAATCAGAGGCAATGGAGTGGCGTTATTGCGGAACATTAAAGATGAGCGCTGAGTGAGCGACTGAGACCGGCTGTTTTTCAAGCAGGGCTCAGGCGGGAAGGAAGGGTGTCCGGAGGACCGCCAGCTGTGGAGCAATCACGTCGCTCCGTTGCCGAGTTCAATAACATCAGCCTCAACTCAAGGACAAACTCAGAACAATTAACGGTTGATGTAAACCTTGCAGATTTGGTTTCTGATATCGAGGATCAGGCCGGGCACCACCGCTCCATAGCCCTGGGCCGTCCCGGCTTCCCTCGTCCGTTCCAGAGCCTTAAAACGCTTCGCTGTCTCATCCACTCCCTCGGCCTGGGCTTTAACTATTCCTCAGCGGTACCCGGCCCGCCCCTCTATCATTGTGCTAAATTTTGAGTGCTGATATATCGAAACCGAAACCAATACGAGCGTTGGTATTAATTGTCGAAAGTATGGTGCTATGGAGTCACTGCAATCGGAGGTAATGGAGTGACGTTATTGCGGAACATTAAAGATGAGCGCTGAACGAGTGCCTGAGACCTGCTGTTTTTCAGGCTGGGCTCAGGCGGGAGAGAAGGGTGCCCGGAGGGTCGCCAGCTGTGGAGCAATCACGTCGCGCCGTTGCCGGGTTAAGTAACACCAGCTGAGTTCATTGACCGTTGTTGGGTTCAGTAACAGCTGTCAGGTTATGAAGACAAAATTATCAACAGCTCGAGAAAGGCTATTAGTCTTGATCAGCGCGGCTGATTGACTGATGCAGAAATCTCGGCGAGTTGTTGTTCTAACAAATCGATCTTCTCTCGTGATCGATGCAGCACAGCGACCTGAGCATCAAACTCATCGCGGCTGACCATGTCCAGTTTACTAACGGCGCTTTGAACAACCGCCCGCAGGTTGTTCGCTATATCAGCTTTGACTGTTGACACATCACCAGCACTGTTGAATAGGCCTGATACCTTTTCAACAAGGCTATCCACTAGTTCATTGGTTGTTTTCATCTGTTGAATACTCCGTGTTAGGCCGCCATTTTAGCCTAGTTTTAATGGCGTGTGATGTTGGTATTCGCCTAAGATCAGTAAATTCCAGTACCGAGTCTCCTCGGTGCTTTTTACATCGAGCCCCCCAACGGTGCATGGATCTGCCTCTGATGTCTGAAATGACGATGATCGATTGTAGTTGGCGTTAGTTTGAACGTATTGTGCCTTGGAGTGAAATTTCCTATCTGTTTGATATATATAGATTATTTGTCCATTTTCAGAGATGTATTTACTGGGATATCGCCTCACTGCTCTTTTTTGGTGCGACTGGGTTGGGGCGCACTTGATCTAGTCGCACTTTTTGAGGGCAATTCAGTGTTTTGGCGGATGAAATTATATAAGCTATTGTTTTCATTGTATTTTATTTTTATGGCATGTCTTGTGCATTTCTTTTGTCAGCACATGTTTAAATTCATAAAAATGAATAGAACATATTAGCGTTAACGACAAAAAACTATTTATCTGGAGACGAGACAATGAAAAAATTAATAGCTTCAAGCGTATTGACTGCTACCGCCCTTGCTGGTATTTCTGCCCCGGCTATGGCTGACCTATCTGCCAATGTAGGTTATGCCTCTGAATATTACTATCGCGGTATTTTGCAGAAAGAATCTTCTGCCAGCGCCGGTATTGATTTTGAACAGAGCGGGTTTTATGCGGGTGCCTGGACCGCCGATGTTGGTGATGGTCTTGAGTACGATGTCTACGGTGGCTACGGGATGGACGTTGGAGACGTGACACTTAGCGCCGGTTTCACGGGTTATTATTACACCGGAGAATTTGATGATACCTATGAAGAATTCAATCTCTCAGCGGGCTGGAAGTTCATCAGCGTTGGTTACAGCATAGGTGAGTATGACAACTTTGATGGTGAATCTCAGGATTATGACTTCCTCGAAGTGACAGCTGAATATGAAGGGTTCTATGCCACGTACGGCGAGTTCGGTGACGATTTTGATGGCGACTATATCGAAATCGGTTACGGCGCTGAAGTGGGTGGTTTTGACTTAGGTGTTGCCGCGATCTTCAGCAGTGATGAATTATCTGATCAGTCAGATGCCGACAGTGATGACACAGAAAGCGAAGCATTGGTATTCACGCTGAGCAAGTCGTTTGATCTGTAATTACCCGGTCTCTTATCTGTGCTTTGTTACCTTGTTTTTTGTTAGGCAACATTGACAAAGCATTTTTCAGCCGTACTGCGGTGTGGCTGATTTTTTATTAACCGTGTGTAGCCACACGATATATTTGGCTCTCACAATGACTAACTCAGGAGAAAGCCGATGAAATTAGTTACGGCTATAGTGAAACCGTTCAAGTTGGATGATGTGCGTGAATCGTTATCTGCAATCGGAGTACAGGGTATTACGGTTACGGAGGTTAAGGGTTTCGGACGGCAAAAAGGCCACACCGAGCTATACCGTGGCGCTGAATATGTTGTCGATTTTTTACCTAAAGTCAAAATTGAAGTTGCTATCGCGAGTGCTTCTCTCGACCAAGTGATTGAAGCCATTACCGGTGCTGCCAATACGGGCAAAATAGGTGACGGAAAAATCTTTGTTTCTTCACTTGAACAGGTTATTCGGATTCGCACCGGAGAAACTGGCGAAGAGGCAGTTTAGGTCGTGTGTTGATGACTGGAAACACCGACATGATAAATAGTTCGCTGGGCTTGTGGAGGGCTTAGATATGGAAAACGAAATTTTTCAATTACAGTACGCATTAGATACATTTTACTTCCTGATATGTGGCGCGTTAGTCATGTGGATGGCAGCGGGTTTTTCCATGTTGGAAGCCGGCCTGGTTCGTTCAAAAAATACCACTGAAATACTGACTAAGAACGTCGCCTTATATGCGATTTCCTGCATCATGTACATGATCGTAGGTTATTCAATTATGTATGGTGGTGGTGAGCTCTCGTTCTTCCTTGATGGCATTACTGCCGATGGTGTTACCGGGGCTGAAGATCCAGCAGCGTATGCACCTTCTGCTG
>CAYNZI010000429.1:0-3207 GCA_964401565.1 uncultured Spongiibacteraceae bacterium | reverse complement strand
AGAACTGGCGAAATTACCGTTGGTATTTTCTCCGGGCTCGGGATGGAACTACAGTGTGTCTACCGATGTTTGTGGTCGGTTGGTCGAAGTGCTATCAGGTCAAAGTCTCGATGAGTTTTTTAGAACGAGAATATTTGAACCGCTGGGCATGAACGACACGTCGTTCGATATTCCGTTGGACAAAATTGACCGCTTTGCTAGTTGCTATGAACGAGACCCCGTAACAGGGAAAACCAAACTGCAAGATCGGGGTTCGGAAAGTAGCTACATTGGCAAGAAAACCTTCCTTTCGGGTGGGGGTGGTTTGGTTTCTACGATAGGTGATTACTATAAGTTTTGCCAAATGCTGGCTAATGGCGGTGAATTCAATGGTACGCGTTTACTGAGTTCCAGCACGATTGATTTTATGACGTTAAACCACCTTCCCGGCGGCCAAACGATGAGTGATATGGGCGACAGTTTGTTCAGTGAGAATCGTATGGATGGCTCCGGTTTTGGCCTTGGTTTTTCCATCATACTTGACCCCGTAGCAGTAATGTCGCCGGGGGCTGCGGGTAGCTATTCCTGGGGTGGTGCTGCGAGCACTTATTTTTGGATAGACCCGGAATACGATCTGTTGGCGATCTTTATGACTCAGTTAATGCCCTCTGACACTTATCCTATGCGGCCGCAATTACAACAACTGACCTATAGTGCAATCATTGATTAGTCCGCGTGGAAATGAAAATTCACGTTGCCGGTTCATGTGGCAACATACCGCCTGGACGAAACAAATAAACACAATGTAGGCACTGTCTATGGTGCTGATAACCAAAATGAGAACTGTAATGCAAAAGCAATTTGGCGATGTAAAAGTTAGTCTTGACGGGCATGTGGCATTGGTAGAAATATGCCGGCCGCCACTCAATTTTTTCGACGTGCAATTAATCAAAGATTTGGTGGCTGCGTTCAATTTGTTGGACGAAACTCCCGAGTGTCGGGCTTCGGTGCTGGCGTCTGACGGTAAAGCGTTCTGTGCCGGCGCTAATTTCAATAGTGGGCAATCTGTATTGTCATCTACCGAAGCTACCACGGGCAACCCTTTGTACCAGGCGGCAGTGGAGCTATTCTCGTGTAAAAAACCGATCGTAGGCGCGATACACGGGACGGCGACAGGTGGCGGACTGGGTCTGGCACTGGTGCCTGATTTTCGGGTGACGTGTCCTGAAGCCCGTTTTGTCGCCAATTTTACCAGGCTTGGTATTCACCCCGGGTTTGGGTTGACTCATGTTTTGCCGCAGTTAATCGGACAGCAACGAGCGAACTTGATGTTTTATACGGGTCGCCGAATTAAAGGTGAGCAGGCGGTGGAATGGGGCTTGGCTGATATATTGACATCGCAGGATAAAGTTCGCGAAGAGGCGTTTGCGCTGGCCAATGAAATAGCGGAAGGCGCGCCTCTGGCGGTGATGTCTACGAGGGCAACCATGCGCCAGGGCCTCGCGGAAAAAATCAAACGTTTCAGTGATCATGAGGATAGCGAGCAGGCCTGGTTGTCAGAGACCAGCGACTTTGCTGAAGGTGTTAAGTCGGTCACTGAGCGCCGTGTTGGTAACTTTACCGGACATTGATAGACGGTTTCGAATGGGTAATTGGGGTAGCGTGAAAAGAACAATTCTGGTGTTCGTGTTAGCGATTTTTAATGCCGTCGTTTTTGCCGCCGATGGTCAGGAGGGTGATGATCGGCCAAATATTCTGCTGCTGATGGCAGAGGATATGAGCTCCAGGGTTAATGCCTTTGGTGACACAGTTGGCCTGACTCCAAATTTGGACCGCCTTGCGGAAAGTGGTGTGCGTTATAGTAACGTGTATACCACGGCAGGGGTCTGTGCGCCCAGTCGCGCAGCCCACATTACCGGCGTTCATCAAATGGCTATGGGCGGGCAGCATATGCGTGCCGGCAGTTTTAAGCCGCATCCCTATCGTGCCGTGCCGTGCCGTGCCGGCTCCGGAGGTCAAGGCCTACCCGGAGTTACTTCGTCATGCGGGTTACTATACTTTCACCAATCAAAAACTGGACTATCAATTTAGCAGTATATTTTCCGGATCGGGTCCGTTTACTATCTGGGATTACGAGGGCAGTAAACCCGATTGGAACGGACGCGAGGATGGCCAGCCATTCTATGGCTTGATTAACCTTCTTGTTACTCACGAGAGTCAGCTTTTTGAAAAAAGCATTGAGCGAAACCGGGCAAGGGGGCTGGAGCAGGTTGTAACTGCTGATCAGGTTTCGGTGCCACCTTATTACCCTGATACAGCCGTTGTCAGGGCGGCGATAGCGCAACAATACGACAATATTCATGCGATGGATAAGCAGGTTGGTGATTTACTGGCAAAATTGAGTGCTGACGGTCTGGCTGACAATACCATCGTGATATGGACAACGGATCACGGAGATGGATTGCCCCGGGCCAAGCGAGAAATATATGACAGCGGTATCAAGGTGCCTGCCATTGTTTATTGGCCAGAAAGGCTTCGGCCACACTCTTTTCCTAACGGCAGTGTCGATCAGCGGTTGATTAGCTTTGTTGACTTCGCTCCTTCGATATTGAAACTGTTGGGAATAGATGTACCCGGTTATATTCATGGTGTGCCATCGTTGTTTGATCAAACGGTGACGCGCGACTATATCTATGCGTCCAAAGACCGAATGGATGAGTTTCCCTTTCGTGAGCGAGCAATTCGTGGGCCCCGTTATAAGTACATCGACAATTATCAAGAGGGGAGTACAGGAGCCCGTCATTTGGCTTATCGAGATCAATTGCCGATCATGCAAGAGCTATGGTCGTTCTTTGACGGCGGTAAATTAAACGAACAACAGGCGTACTGGTTTAAACCTCGCCCCAGGCAAGAGTTTTATGATCTGGTGGCAGATCCTCACGAGGTCCAAAATCTTGCTGACGATCCAGCGTTCGAAGTACAGATGAACCGTTTTCGCGAAGCGCTGCATGATCGGCTGGCGTCGATTGGCGATCTCAGCGAAATGGCTGAATCGGAGATGGCCGCTCAATTTTGGCCTGACGGCAAGCAACCGAAAACGGCTGTGCCGGCTATTCTCTCCATGGGTGAATTTGCGGTAAGGCTCGTTCCGTCAGAGCCACACTCTTCAATAGGTTATCGAATTGATAAAGGTAACTGGAAAGCCTACCCACCAAACAGCCGTTTGCA
>CAYNZI010000428.1:0-3221 GCA_964401565.1 uncultured Spongiibacteraceae bacterium | reverse complement strand
GTCTTCATAGCGAAGACCGTCTTCATTAATAATCCGATACTCATCCACGACTATAGCATTGTGGACACTTCCGCCTTGGGCAAGACCCTTGGACCGAAGGTATTCGAATTCGTGCATAAAACCGAACGTACGAGCGCGACTAACTTCCTTCACAAACGAAGTACTGGAAAAATCCAGAGAGGCCGCACCAGTACGATCGCGAAATACCGGATGATCGAAATCGATGGTAAACGAGACTTTAAAGCCATCAAAAGGGAGGAAGCTGGCTGTCTTGTCACCGTGTGTCACCGTAATCGGTCGTTTAATACGAATGAATTTCTTAGCCTTGTTTTGCTCAATGATACCCGCAGACTGGATCAGGAAAACAAACGGGCCGGCACTACCATCCATAATCGGCACTTCTGCTGCACTCAGGTCTACATAGGCGTTATCAATACCCAATCCAGCCATAGCCGACAGTAGATGTTCCACTGTCGAAACTCTGACATCGCCTTTCATCAAAGTGGTCGATAAGGTGGTATCACCCACATTTTCCGCTCGCGCAGGTATTTCCACAACGGGATCAAGATCCGATCGCCTAAATACAATGCCTATGTCCACCGGCGCGGGAGAAAGCTTCAAATACACTTTTTCACCGGAGTGCAGGCCAACACCTGTCGCTTTAATCGCGTTTCGTAAAGTACGTTGTCTAATCATGGCTATTCTTCATGGTTATTATTAAGGTTACCGTCCTACCGCAATAACACGCTATCGCGACCCTAAAAACCGCCTAAATCTGCTGTGCTTGGCTACTACATCGCCAAGGCCTAAGAAGTGAGGCGCGGATATTACCAAAAAACTGGCTTATCACCAAGTTTCTTCTGACATACACCCTCAACATTTCGCTTGTACAGCCCGTCGTACAGGTTATTTAAAAACCAGCCCAACAAACAGATTATTTAGTCTGCCTGCCTGCGTAAAAAGGCCGGAATATCCAAATAATCCATATCCTTGTCCTGTACTTGTGCTGCGCCAACCGATTCACGCCCTAGAGAGTGCTGCGGATTATTACGCATAACTGTGGGTCGATCGAGGTTCCGATAATCTGGATTAACCGTCTCACTTGCTGTCGTTTGTACGACTTTCAATGGCGCGTCCAGAATCACGTCGCCACCCAATCCAGTCGCAACTACAGTAACGCGTAATTCATCTGACATCTCAGGGTCTATAACAGTTCCCACAACGACAGTAGCATTATCAGAAGCAAATTCCTCAATGGTATCTCCCACTTCCGAAAATTCGCCCAAAGAGAGATCTAAACCGGCCGTAATGTTAACCAATATGCCTCTTGCACCCTGCAAATTGATATCATCCAGTAGCGGGCTACGAATGGCTGATTCTGCGGCTTCACGCGCACGGTTCTCACCACGAGCACTACCTGTGCCCATCATCGCCATACCCATCTCTGACATAACAGTACGCACATCGGCAAAATCGACATTAATCATACCTGGTCGAATGATTAAATCAGCGATGCCTTGAACCGCACCCAACAACACGTCGTTGGCCGTC
The DNA here is from genome assembly GCA_964401565.1 of uncultured Spongiibacteraceae bacterium. Lineage (GTDB taxonomy): Bacteria > Pseudomonadota > Gammaproteobacteria > Pseudomonadales > Dasaniaceae > Oceanicoccus. Next base: position 1,670 of record CAYNZI010000428.1, on the reverse strand, counting down.
TTGAAAGCTTCAAGCAAGGTCGCCGCCTTACCCAATACCGCCACCAATTTCTCATTAGGGATGGTAATGAGCGAATCAACGTGCTGCTGCAATTCTTTCATACCCTCATCAGCGATCAAGCTACGCTTTTTGCCCTCAAAAGAAAAGGGACGAGTCACGACTGCAACCGTAAGAATTCCAAGATCTTTAGCAATTTCAACAACTATTGGAGCCGCGCCCGTTCCCGTACCACCGCCCATACCTGCGGTAATGAAGACCATGTCTGCACCTTGCAATGCATCCGAAATACGGTCGCGATCTTCAAGTGCTGCCTGGCGACCGATATCCGGATTAGCGCCAGCGCCCAGACCTTTTGTAATACTACTACCCAGTTGTAATACAGTGGCCCCCTCTATGTCAGTCAATGCCTGCGAATCGGTGTTGGCGCAGATAAATTCTACCCCCTCAACGTCACTGGTCATCATGTGCTTAACAGCGTTACCACCGCCGCCGCCAATACCAACTACCTTGATCACTGCGCTTTGTGGTGCGTTATCAACGAGTTCAAACATGGTCTTTCTCCCTTTTGGTTTAAATCATCTTTGTCGAACAGGTCGACGCCAATGGACTTACACTTATTAAATTTACATTTCAGTTTGTGTTTTCAATGGCCAATCAACGATCGAAAACAATTAAAAATTATTTTGGAACCAGCTCTTTAGGCGCGCAAAAGTCCCTGATGAAGACTGCGCTTTTGTTCCTTTTATTTCTCCGCCGCTCTGTTGTTTCAAACCGTATTGCAACAGTCCTACTCCAGTTGAGTAAATTGGATTACGAACAATATCGGTGAGACCGTTAACACCCTGCGGAGAACCGATTCTCACTGGCGTATGAAATATCTCTTCAGCCAGTTCAACAACCCCTTCCATTTTGGAAGTCCCGCCTGTCAATACAATGCCAGCTGCAATCATGTCCTCAAAACCACTCCGACGTAATTCTGCCTGCACCAAGGTAAACAATTCGTCATAACGAGGCTCTACCACCTCGGCTAAAGCTTGCCGCGACAGGTCTCGAGGGGGGCGATCGCCCACACTAGGCACTTTGATTGTTTCATCGGCGCCCGCCAATTGAGTGAGCGCACATGCATACTTAATCTTAATTTCTTCTGCGTTTTGAGTCGGTGTTCTCAGCGCCATAGCGATATCGTTTGTCACCTGATCGCCCGCTATGGGAATAACACCCGTGTGACGAATAGCCCCTTCAGTAAAGATTGCGATGTCAGTTGTGCCACCACCAATATCTACCAGGCAAACACCCAATTCCCGCTCATCATCGGTAAGTACGGCATAACTGGACGCGAGCTGCTCGAGAATAATATCTTCAACTTCGAGTCCACAGCGACGGATGCATTTTTCAATATTCTGCGATGCATTCACTGCACAAGTCACCAGATGGACCTTAGCCTCCAATCTGACACCCGACATTCCCAGTGGCTCCTTTATCCCTTCCTGAGTATCGATGACATACTCCTGAGGTAAAATATGTAGCACTTTTTGATCGGCCGGAATGGCTACCGCTTGCGCCGCGTCGATCACCCGTTCTAAATCAAGCTGGTAAACTTCTCGGTCCCGGATTGCAACAATTCCATGTGAATTCAAGCTGCGGATATGGCTTCCCGCAATACCGGCGTA
>CAYNZI010000427.1:0-3231 GCA_964401565.1 uncultured Spongiibacteraceae bacterium | reverse complement strand
CTCATTCAGTGATTTAAAGACTACAAAATTACCAGATTTTTCCGTCTCATAAGATTTTTCCTGCTCGTTTTTCCAGCTTGCAAAGCCAATAAGAGAGGTGGCCCACATGTACGCCTGTGATGCCCTCAGTATATCCATAAGGTCAAATAACATCGTAGAACTATTATCTGTTGGATACCTGAAGTGCAGCAGCACACAATGACATGCTGAGGAATTTGGGAAGTATCTTGCACATGAATTATCTTATCGCCTCTAATATGTAAAATGTTAGATTGGTATAGGAAGTGTTTGTACCCCTACTTCTGTCAACATACTACACGATTCTTTCTACTGGCAATCCACAAACTGTCAGGGCCGTCTGGCGGTGGTGGTTTTCTATCGTTCACTGGCTTGCGGTTGAGTCATCCTGACGGAACGGCGCGGAATGAACCACTTCATATCGAGACGATCTTAGATGGTTTCGATTCGCTTCTAAATAGCGTTGTTCTTATAGACGCTGTTACAATGACAATTTGGAATACTACATGGGCATTGCCAGCCAGCCGTCAAAACTCAGTCTTCCACAACAGAACCCAGGAACGGCTACGGTTCTCGACTATCTGATGGTAAAGTTTCCAGCCATCGAAGCTCAGGTTTGGCGGCAGCGCATGGAAGATGGCAAGGTACACTGGCATGATCGCAGCCTTATCGTTCCCGAGACGCTCTTTCGAGCACAGCAGCGTGTTTATTATTATCGAGAAGTTGAGCAAGAGCCATCCATTCCCTTCACAGAGACAATTCTGTTTCAGGATGAGCACCTGTTAGTTGCCCATAAACCACACTTTTTGGCACTCACTCCAGGCGGAGTCTTTGTGAATGAATGCCTGCAAAACCGACTACGGCTAAAAACAGGAATAGCGTCGCTACAGGCATTACATCGTTTAGACAGAGTTACTGCCGGTTTAGTGTTGTTCTCAACCAACCCCGAATCTCGCCGCCTTTATCACCAGCTTTTTAGCGCTCGAAAAATTCAAAAAACTTACCATGCCATAGCCGCGGTAAGCGGTGATCAATGCATCGTTGCTAAGGAGTGGCAGGTGAAGAACCGATTGGCGCCATCTGATCCACGCATTTCGAATGCAGGTAGTCGCAGGTGACGCCAATAGTCACTCGATAATTCGCGGCCTCAGCCAATCAGGCGGCAAAGCACTATTCGAACTCAACCCAATTACCGGTAAGACACACCAACTGCGTGTTCATATGCAAACCATCGGCTGGCCTATATTGAATGACAAGTACTACCCCGTGTTAGAAGAATCGGCGGACAACTACGAAAAACCTTTACAGTTGCTCGCCAAGGAGCTGCGCTTTGTTGATCCTGTATCGCAGAAAGTTCGTTTTTTTTGCAGCCCGGAGAACTTGGCATTAAACGCTAACAGCTGAGCTTGAAATTTATTGGAGTTTTTTGGCGAGATGGGCGTCTATTTCGACGTAGACTTTGTTTCTACTGTAGCCTGCCCTACTACCTCATATTGATTCTTTAAGACGTTGATTAAGCTCTAACTGTTTTCTCATTTCACTGTGCTGTTCACGACTGAGTTGCAGTTGAGAATAGAAAAAGCAAGCAATCAGTGCCAGCCCCGATGTCATTGCTAGCGTGAACCATCCCAGCGATTGCAAAACACTGGCATCAACGCTGCCCGGTACTGATGCCGTTTTTATTCCGGTTAAATCTATCACAATTCCGGCTAATAGGGCCCCTGCTCCCGTTGTGGCTTTTGCCACAAAAGCGCCGGCAGCGAAGACCATACCCTCTTGTCGTTTTCCGTTTTCCATTTCTTGTTCATCGATAATATCCGCCGCCATGGAAGACGCTACAACCTGAATGCCGACAACCATAAAAACGCTGATACCGGCGTTAAGCAACAGCAGGGGGTAAATCAATGAGTGGCCGTTCTCAGGAAGTAAACCCAACAAGCGTGCACCAACAAACCAAACGCTGTTTAAGGCCAGCATCAAACTGAAAGCAACTAATAATTTGGGTTTATCAAAGCGTTGCCCCAGACGATTGAGCACAACAAAGGCGACCAGCGTGGCTACTGCAATTGGCACCATCACTCCGGCTAATTGTTTAGCGCTAAACTCCCAGAAGTAAGTACCGAGATACAGTGATAACGTCGTATAAACTCCTGTGGCCATGCCAAACGCTAGATTGGCCCCCATCGATACACGGAAATTGCGATTTTTGAAAGCCAATTTGAAATCACTGAAAGGATCGCGCCAAGAAAATGGTTGACCGGCTATGGCCGTCGCCAAACGGGGAATTACGCTGCGCGTGCCGACAACACAAACGATGACTGTGACGCCCGCGACCAGCGCGGAAAGTACACCATAATGCCAATAGTTCTCGGCAATCAAGCGTCCATCTACGCCGTCTTGCACACCAAAAAACAAGGTGAAAGCAATCGCAGGCAAGGCCATTCCCGCCACCCAGCCCATGGTGATTCTCGCCTTGGCGATTATTGTACGTTCGTCATAGTCGGTGGATAGTTCTGCGCCCATGGCGGTGTAGGGAATAAAATAGATGGTTAAAAATGTTCGCAATAATATGGATACGCCCATAAACCAAATGAACATACCCGTTTGCCCCAATGACGCGGGTGGCGCGAACAGTGCCAGAAACAATAACGCGGTTGGCAAACCACCTGCCACCAGCAATGGATGGCGACGACCCCAGCGCGAACGAAAGTTGTCCGACCAACTGCCGACAACAGGATCTGTCACTGCATCCCACAGCAGGGCAACGAACATGGCCACGCCGGCTAGTGTGCCGCTTAAACCTTGTACTTGGGTGTAGTAGAAAATAACGAAGTTGGCAAAGGCCGTATCTTTAACGGAGAATGGAATATGACCAATGGCGTAGGTCCACTTCTCCTTAGCTGACAATGCGCTCATGAGTCCTTGCTCCGAAACATACAAAAAAGCGCCAGCAAGGAGCGCTTTGCAGATTGCACCTCGTGGTGCGTTCTGTCCAAAATTACACGGTAACTTCCAATGGTAGAGACGCGTGCGTCCAATGCCGTTTAGTCGAAAACGGAAATAAAAGACACCATCGGAGCATAAGCAAGTTTATTGTTTATATCAATGGTCATCGTGCCGACGCGGGTCTTTGCGGAGCCGGAACAATAAATGGAATGACGACAGTGGTGTGTTTTTACTTGTATGATTGAGTGGCCAGTTATGTTGTTTTGA
>CAYNZI010000426.1:0-3236 GCA_964401565.1 uncultured Spongiibacteraceae bacterium | reverse complement strand
TCAAGCAGGGCTCAGGCGGGAAGGAAGGTAGCCGGGACGGCCGCCAGCTGTGGAGCAATCACGTCGCTCCGTTGCCGGGTTAAGTAATCGTTGCCGGGTTAAGCTGCATTAGCTTCCAATAAGGCCACTGAGTAACAGAATGTTTACGCGATCACCGCGGGTAACGGTTGTTTTGGGCGGCAACACCACCAAGGCATTGGCCCAGCTGGTTGACGCCAATACTCCCGAACTTTGATTATCGTAGAGGCGAACTGTTGCTACGCCCTCGTCAACAAATACATTAGCCCGCAAATACTCCTGGCGGGACCCGCGTTGACGCCAATCGAATTGGGCAATTGCCGTGGTCATCACGGGCGCGGTATCACGCTGGCCTTGCTTACGTAAAATATACGGGCGCGCCAACAAGCAAAAAGTGACGAATACCGATGAAGGATTACCCGGCAGACCAAAAAAAGGCGTCTTACCGACGGCACCAAATGCCAGCGGCTTACCGGGTTTGATGTTCAGTTTCCATAAAGCCAACTGCCCCAACGATTCGACGGCCGCCTTGACATGGTCTTCTTCGCCAACAGAAACACCGCCGGACGAAATTATTAAATCAGCCTTTCCGGAGAGGTTTTGCAGCTGTTCACAGGTTGTATTGAAATCATCTGCGACAATCCCTCCATCAATTACCTCACAACCCAGCGCTATTAATAGCGCCGTTAAAGTGTAGCGATTAGAATTGTAAATCTGCCCGCTGGCTAGTGGCTGCCCCGGTTCAACCAACTCGTCACCGGTTGATAATACCGCCACTTTTAAGGATGAAAATACCTCTACATCCGTAATACCGATTGACGCGAGCAGGCCAATTTCTTGCGGCTGAATTCGCTTGCCACGACTGACAACTACTGACCCTTTGGCAATATCCTGCCCCATGGGCCGAATGTGCTGCCCACGTTTTACTTCGTTTCTGTCGACACGAACAACCTCTCCCAGCGTTTCCGTATCTTCTTGCATAACGACCGAATCGGCACCGGGGGGAATAGCGGCGCCGGTAAAAATTCTGGCGGCTGTGCCCACTTTCAGATTGTTACCCATTTGACCCGCGGCGATACGCTGAGCAATGACGAGTTCATTGACGGGGTCCAGGTCGTCAAAACGAATGGCGTATCCGTCCATCGCGCTATTGTCGCAGGGAGGAACGTTGATCGCAGACACTTTATCAACGGCTATCACCCGCCCTAAAGACTGCATCAACGGCACTGTTTCAACGGTGGATTGTGGGTCAGCCTCCGCGAGAATTTTCGCCAGCGCTTGGTCTACGGGCATCAGTGGTTGCTTAGTTATGGCCATAGGTGTCGCTTACTCTTTAATGCTGTTGCTGCTGGCGGGTTTTCAGCACACCGACAAAATTACAGGGACGATAGCTACTGTCGAGCTGCTCTCGAATGATTTTCCCCCAGGCGGTCTGGCAGGCACCGGTTGAACCCGGCATGCAAAATATGACTGTCTCGTTAGCGAGACCCGCAAGCGCTCTTGACTGAACCGTCGACGTGCCTATTTCGTCATAAGACAAGTAGCGAAATAATTCACCAAAACCTTCCACGGTTTTGTCGAACAACACGCTGATCGCCTCGGGCGTAGAGTCGCGACCGGTGAAGCCAGTTCCACCGGTTATCAAAATGGCCTGCACCGCTGAATTGGCAATCCACTGAGAAGCCACGGCGCGAATGTTGTAAATGTCATCAATAACAATCTGCTTATCAACTAACTGGTGCCCTTCCTGCTGTAAACTCGCCACCAAGTATTGCCCCGAGGTATCATTTTCTTCGGTGCGGGTATCTGAAACGGTGAGCACGGCAACACCCAGACTTTGAAATTCACTACTGGCGGTCATGATGTTTCCTCATTGTTGGACAGTGGGTCATTGTCGAAAATTTTCTTTATCGTCGGCACGACAAATGCGCGCCATGGTAATTGCTTAATTCCGAACGTATTGAGAATTTTGTCGCTATTGAGCACTGGCCGCGACCATTCGGTATGAGGATTGCTCGAGGGCTCCAGTGTTATTGGACGCGGACCCGATTCTGCATATTGAGAAACCACCGCTAACGCTGTCTCTGCAAACCGGTAACTACTCGCGGGGTCTGAACTGCAGTAATGGTAAGTCCCCCAACTTTCACAGCCACAGCTCAACTGATCAATAATGGCCGAGACGACACGGGCGAGGTCTTTGGTGTGCATGGGGCAGCTATCGTCAAGACTCGATAGGCTGATAGAATTTCCCTGCCTGAAGCGGGCTATCAAGTCTGTCAGCAAATTATCGCCAGAACTGCTAAACAAGGGGCCTGTCCGCAAAATAATGTGATGACTACAACTACCGCGCAGTAACTCTTCCATTCGCGACAGCATTGCCCCTATTCGACTAGAGGGAACAACAAGGTCTGTTTCTTTGAAGCGACGACTGCTACCGCCATCAAAGACTTGGCCCGTGGACAACTGAATAATGGGGACGCCAGCCTGCTCGCACGCCTGTGCCAGCAATACCATGGAGTCAAGATAAGCCTCATCGGGCTCCTGCTCGAGGCTCTCCAATGTTAGGGCATTAATGACAATATCAACGCCTTCGGGTATTTCCCAGCCATTAGCCGGGACCGCATGCGCACTTTCGCCCCCGGCAGTGACAACAACCCGCCCGCGAATCACCAGTTGCGCCTCTAACGCATCGCGAATCTGTCCTTCCAGAGCAATGATCTGTACCGTCACCGAATTACCGTCCTAGAAAGGAATATCGTCGTCAAAGTCGTCAAAATTACCGGAAGGTGCTGTCGGTTGTGGCGCTTGCTGTCGGGTTTGTTGTGGGGCTTGTTGTTGACCCTGTTGTTGACCACCCTGTTGTTGCGGTGCTTGCTGTTGCTGAGTTTGTTGTTGACCCTGCTGTTGCGGTGCCTGCTGTTGACCTTGCTGTTGCTGAGCTTGTTGTTGTGGCGCTTGCTGAGGAGCAGATTGACCGTAGCCATCATTTTGATAACCACCACCCTGCTGGGAACCACCGCCTCGGCTGTCCAACATTTGCATTTCATTGGCAACGATTTCAGTGGTATAGCGATCTTGCCCGCCTTGATCTTGCCATTTGCGGGTGCGCAGCGATCCTTCCAGATAAATCTTCGAACCTTTGCTTAGATATTGACCGACAATTTCAGCCAAACGATTAAAAAATAAAACACGAAGCCACTCGGATCGCACTTGCTGAT
>CAYNZI010000425.1:0-3243 GCA_964401565.1 uncultured Spongiibacteraceae bacterium | reverse complement strand
CCATACGTTTACCCATTCATGTTGTTAAAGAGCTCAATGTTTATTTGCGGGCGGCTCGAGAATTGACCCAGAAGCTTGATCATGAACCTACAGCTGAAGATATTGCTGAGTTATTGGATCGTCCGGTAGCGGATGTGAAGCGAATGCTGGGCCTTAATGAGCGGGTCGCATCAGTGGACACTCCGCTGGGTGTGGATTCAGATAAGTCTCTACTGGACACGATTCCTGATATACACGTTTCAGATCCCGCTGAGATGCTTCAGGATGACGATATGAAGGCAAGCATCAGTGAGTGGATAGGTGAGCTGACTGAAAAACAACGTGAAGTAGTGGCCCGTAGATTTGGTTTGAGAGGCTATGAAACCAGCACGCTCGAAGAAGTGGGTAGAGAAATTGGCCTAACACGGGAACGTGTTCGCCAGATTCAAGTTGAAGCGCTCAAGCGTTTACGTGACATTCTAGAAAAACAGGGTTTGAGTAGCGAGTCTGTTTTTAGCTGATCGTTATTGATTGAAACAAAAAAGGCGACCTCTAAAAAGGTCGCCTTTTTTTATGCCTGGTTAATTGATTAACGTTCCAGCAATTCCAGTTTATTCGGCTTATTTTCCCAGTCTTCGGCGTCGGCAGGCGATTCCTTGATTTCAGTAATATTAGGCCATACTTCTGCCAGTTCCGCATTGAGTTCCATAAAGACTTGCTGCTCTTCTGGCAGTTCATCTTCAGAGTAGATAGCGTCTACCGGACATTCCGGCTCACACAAGGCGCAATCGATACATTCATCAGGGTGAATGACCAGGAAATTCGGACCTTCGTAAAAACAATCAACAGGACATACTTCTACACAGTCTGTGTGTTTGCATTTGATACACTGTTCGCCTACCACAAATGTCATTTCGTTGTTGCCTCTATAAAGTCCGATTTCTTAACGGCGCGTAGTTTATCACCAAGCATCAGCGTTGTGGATAGTTTTTACTTAAACACGCTTTATTTGGTCATCTTTTTAAGCTGGTACAGCATATCCAGCGCTTGTTTCGGCGTGAGATCGTCCGGGTCAGTGTCTGTCAGCTTTGCTACCGCCGGATGCACGCTGCTGGCGAACATATCTGGTTGTTGGGGGGCGGCGCTGGTTGTGGGGCTGTTTGCGTCGCTATGACGATGTTGGTCAACGTCAAAAGATTCAAGGCTGGCAAGCTTGTTTTTTGCAGCTTGCACAACCGTATCAGGCATTCCGGCTAGTTTCGCGACTTGCAATCCATAACTCTTGCTCGCAGGCCCCTCTTTGATGCTATGTAAAAAAACGATGTGGTCATTGTGTTCGGTAGCGTCCAGGTGAATGTTATGAACTTGTGGATAATCCTCCGGGAGTGCCGTGAGTTCAAAATAGTGGGTCGCGAACAAGGTGAAAGCCTTTATGTGGGTCGCCAGATAAACAGCGCTGGCCCAGGCCAGTGACAACCCATCAAAGGTGCTGGTGCCGCGTCCAATCTCGTCCATTAACACCAGGCTCTTATCGGTGGCGTTGTGCAGAATGTTGGCGGTTTCGGTCATTTCAACCATAAAGGTCGAGCGGCCACCGGCTAGATCATCAGAGGATCCAATACGGGTAAAAATTTGATCAACCAGGCTCAGTTTGGCAGTTTTCGCCGGCACATAGCTGCCAATATGGGCCAGTAAAACGATAACAGCCGTTTGTCGCATATACGTCGACTTACCGCCCATATTCGGACCGGTAACAATCAGCATGCGACGCTGGTCGTCAAAGTCAACGTCATTGGGGATAAACGGTTCGTCGAGAACTTGTTCAACCACCAGGTGGCGTCCCTGTTCTATCTGTATCGAAGGTGTATCGTTGAACTCCGGTCGTGACAAGCTCAGGTTGTCTGCTCGTTCTGCCAGATTACCCAGCACGTCCAGCTCAGCTAAAGCGCTTGCCGTGGCTTGTAGTTCGGCGAGCTGCTCGTTCAGTGTTTCAAGTAAGTCATCATATAGCCCTTTTTCGCGACTCAAGGCACGACTTTTTGCACTGAGGGCTTTATCTTCAAACACCTTCAATTCAGGTGTAATAAAGCGCTCGGCATTTTTCAATGTCTGTCGTCGTATATAGTTCGCCGGCGCGTTGTGTGACTGTGCCTTGCTGATTTCAATGTAATAACCGTGAACACGATTGTAGCCAACTTTGAGTGTATTAATTCCGGTTTGCTCTTTCTCGCGGGTTTCCAAGTCCACTAAAAATTGTCCCGCGTTGGTACTGATGTTGCGAAGCTCATCGAGTTCTTCGTCATATCCTTCAGCGATAACGCCACCATCGCGAATCACCACCGGCGGGTTGTCGGCTATCGCGCGGCCAAGTAAGTCTGTTAGTTCGCGGTAAACGCCCGCCGTTTTTGCCAGTGTGGTGATCAGCAAAGCATCTAGTGACGTGCACAGTGATTGTAACTCTGGCAATACCGACAGCGACTGAGCCAGCCGGGATAAGTCGCGCGGTCTCGCTGAGCGCAAGGCAATGCGAGCGAGAATGCGTTCCATATCGCCCACCGGTTTTAAACTCTCCCGGAATAGCTCAAATTGATAATTGGTCAACAGTGAACTGATAGCATCTTGCCGTTGAACAAGAATAGCAGAGTCATTCAGCGGCCTGTTGAGCCAGCGTCGCAACAGTCTGCTGCCCATAGGCGTTTTTGTTTTATCCATCACCCATTGCAAAGTATGTTTATCGCCACCGGTTAAATTGGTATCAATCTCCAAATTACGACGAGTAGCCGCATCGAGAATAACACTATCTTCACGGCGCTCGTGAGTGAGACTGCGTATATGGGGTAGGGCGGTGCGCTGGGTTTCTTTGGCGTATTGCAAAAGGCAGCCCGCCGCGGCAATGGCTAGGTTCAAGCCGGCACAGCCAAAGCCGGTCAAATCTTTGGTATTGAACTGCTTTGTTAGCAGGCGCTCTGCGGTGTCTTGCTCAAATTCCCAGGGTGGTCTTCGTCGCACACCCGTCCGTGCCAGAATGTGTTCATCGTTAATATCATCGTGAATCAATATTTCGGCAGGGTCCAGGCGTTGCAACTCACTGAGCACTGCACTGACATCATCAACTTCAAAAATTTGAAATCTGCCACTGCCAATATCGAGAATGGCAATGCCAAACCGCGTGTTGACCTGGTTGATCGCCACCAATAAGTTGTCGCGGTGTTCCTCCAATAGAGCTTCGTCGCTGACAGTGCCGGGAGTTACAACGCGAACCAC
>CAYNZI010000424.1:0-3244 GCA_964401565.1 uncultured Spongiibacteraceae bacterium | reverse complement strand
TAAATAGGTTATTTCGACGCCCATTGTTTTAATAGCTGTCGGGTGTGTACGGTTTCTTCCTTGTTAGTGGTAAATTCTGTAGCGGCGAAATCAGTGACACCTGCGCTGGATAGCTCTTCCAGCAAGTCATTCACCTTTGCTTCGCTACCCACCAGTGCTAACTGGCCCGGCTCGCTAATTCCCTCTCGTTCAAACATCGCCTTGTACGACGGCAACTGCCCGTACATTTTCAACGTTTTGGTAATCTTGTCTCTTACACCTTCTTCATCATCAGTAACGCAAACCGGCAGCGTTGCAATGATACGAGGAGTATTTCGGCCAGCACTGGCCGCCGCTTCTGATAACCGAGGTTTGATATGTTCGCGAATTGTACGAGGACCAACCCAAGCCAGTGTCGTCCCATCAGCTAAGCGACCGGCTACATTCAATGCCTGTGGCCCCAACGCGGCAACCACCACGGGAGTTGCTTGGTCGGGCTTAAAGAATGTCTCTGCATCGCAAGAAAACATTTCTCCCTTAAACGATACTCGTCCCTCATTCAACAGAGGCATTAAAACTGACAAGTACTCTTTCAAATGGCCTATGGGTCGATCAAAAGGAATACCCAGTTGCGCCATCATTGGCTTGTGTGACAAACCAATACCTAGCGTAAAACGATGCCCAACGACATTTTTTAACGTATGGACCTGTCCCGCCAACACCATCGGGTGACGTGGAAAAGTTGGGATAATGGCAGTGCCGAGCTCAATCTCTGGTACCCGTAACCCAACAACAGTTAACACCGTCATCGCATCCAGACCTCCAGTCGGATGTTCGGCTAACCAATAACTGGAAAAACCGTCCAAAGCCGCTTCTTTTGCATGATCTGCAATCGCATCAATTGATGCTTTTTGCACAAGACCCGATCCATTGATTCCCAATTTCATAGTATCTCCTCTTACGTTAATTTTTTTTCGTCGTCACTATCTGACTCCGCGCTGCTGTCAGTTTCGATGCCTGCATCAACACTGCCATCATCGGCGTGATCAATATTTGCAACAGGTTTCTCAACTGACTCTTCGACAACACTCGCGGAGAAATTGTCATCCTCCTGAATAGAGTCTTCACCCGAGCAATCGGCAGGTTCACCTTGCGGCCACTCACCAAACGGATAAGGGTGATTCTCAGTATTGAAATTGAGAAACTGTATAATTTGATAAACATACGTTGCTAAACTCTGTCCAAAATTCAGTAACCGGTCATTAGTCTCACCAGTGACTAACTTGACGAGAAATTGAAAAATAACCACTGCAAATAACACCATCTCCGCAACGCTGTAAAAAAAGGCAAATAACAGCATGTGCAAAGCACGTATCCAAATTGACGATTCCTTAAGATTTCGCTTGATACCATCGTTCATTATGACTCTCCTTTTCGCGACTCTGACCCACGATAATGACAAACCACAGAACACCTGTGGCTCGTACCGTGCGCCTATCAACTCGCAGCTACATACCCCATTGGGACGACTAAATTCGCTCCCAGATTGATTTTCCAAAAACTGTTTTTCGAACAAACCGGCCTCACAGTATAATCCCAGCCCGCCACAAGCACTATAACTTCTACCCAGCCCTTATTCCAACATTACAACGTGTGTAATCCTTTATTTGACCCGCAACGCTAATAGTGTTTTATTTCCTGCATAATTCACCAGCAGACGCATCTAACTATGAACCATACCCCCTACAAATTTCTGCAGATATTTACGCTTATCATCGTCACCGGACTAGCTAGTTGCACGAAATCATCGAACGAACAGGACTCGCCAATGAACAATGACAGCTCTAACCCCCTTTTCGTAAAAATAGCACAAGGGGCACTTGAGGGAGTTGGGGCAGAGTCACAAACAGGTATTCGCTCCTTTCATGGCATTCCTTATGCACTACCTCCCACGGGAAATCTGCGATGGCAGCCACCGCAGCCACCCGCATCATGGCAGGGAGCACGCCCAGCAACAGAAGCCGGTACGGCATGCTGGCAGGCGACTAACGTAGACGAATGGGTGTGGTCACGCGGTGAATTTGAACGCAGCGAAGATTGTCTTTACCTGAATATATGGTCGGCAGAATCCAATCAAAAAGCCCCGGTCATGGTTTGGTTTCACGGTGGATCTCACTTGTCTGGCATGGGCCACGACCAAATTTTTGATGGCACGGAACTGGCAAAAAAAGGTGTTATTCTCGTCAGCATCAATTACCGACTCGGCCCCCTGGGCTTTTTGGCACACCCGGCCCTGTCCGCTGAATCGGAGCAAAACAGTAGCGGTAACTACGGTCTTCTCGATAAAATTTCTGCACTGCAATGGGTACGAAACAATATCGATGCATTCGGCGGCGACGCTGACAACGTCACTATTTTTGGACAGTCAGCAGGGTCACAAAGCGTTTGTTCATTGATGGTTTCTCCGCTAGCCCAAGGCTTGTTCCACAAAGCCATTGGCCAGTCTGCCGCTTGCGTGAGTCCCACCCCAGCAAAGGATCCGGATGGTTTATTACGAGGCGGGCGTCTGGTTGACGCTTTGGGTATAGGGGTCGACATTAACGCCATGCGCCAAGTATCGCCACAGCAACTACTCGATGCCGCAAATGCCAGCCAGTGGCAGAATCAATCGCGAATTGTTGTCGACGGCTGGGTCGTACCAGAGCAGGCAGATGCTCTTTTCGCCGCTGGAAAACAAGCGAAAGTTCCGCTGCTACTGGGCTCTCTCGCCAACGAAGGTAACCAGCTCTTTCCACTGAATAGTGAACTCACCCGCGGCCAGTTAGTCACCTTTGCAACAGCTATGATGGGTGAGACATTGGCTCCACAGCTGCTAGCCCTCTACCAGGATGAATTGGCAGAATCGCCTGGGTTAGCGCAACGTGAAATGCTCACCGACCAATTTATGACATACGGTATGCGTCGATGGGCAGCACATCAATCTAGCGCCGGACAACCCACCTACCTCTATTTTATGGACCACAACCCACCCGCATTCAGGTTATATATGCCATCTGAACCCGATCTTCAGCTGGACGGCGGCCCTCGCAGTGGAGGTGCCTATCACTCCGGCGACCTTGCCTATGTATTTGGTAATACGCAAAAAGTTGGCCACGGCTGGAAAGACGATGACCATCAACTGTCAAACGTGATCACTCAGTACTGGACAAATTTTGCGAAGTTCGGTGACCCCAATGCCAGCGGGCTGCCAATTTGGCGACAATAT
>CAYNZI010000423.1:0-3257 GCA_964401565.1 uncultured Spongiibacteraceae bacterium | reverse complement strand
CGTGACAACTGGCTACGACCCATGTAGAGGCCATCGTGGAAGATAGATACTGACATTTCAATACCCTGGTTAACACCTGCGGTACCCACACCCCGGATAAAGACATAGTTGCCAATGGGGCTCTGGGTTATTGAAATCCCCGGCATATCAGCGGCAAAATCTCCTGCCTTTGTCACCGCCATATCCTTGATGGAATCTCCACTCATGGCCAGCATGGATATCGGAACGTCCTGCATGCTCTCCGCCCGCTTGGTGGCTGTTACCACCACTTCTTCAAGTTTTTGGGCGGATGCCCCCTGGGCGGCTGCAAGGCCAATGGCTATGGCCGACAGGGCTAAACGAGGCTTAATGTGCCTAATTGATTCCTTATTATATTGGTAGTGACATTAGTTGACAGCGCTCTCAAGTCTCAACGATTAGAAAACTATTAGCTTGACAGAAAACACCCCATTTTTGACAATAGACGAAAGCTGACACTAAACACTGTAGGCAGGTATCGATGACAACCTTTATACGAGTTGGCAAGTTGGCCCATTTTTCGGCCACAGTTCGCCAATTTGGTAAAGACCCAGTTGAAGTTATTAAAAGAGTCGGGCTCGACCCCGCAGTGCTCGCCGTACCCGACAATTTTATCTCCTACTCAACCTATCGACATCTATTAGTTGAGGCTGTAAAGGCCACCGGCAATGAGCGCTTGGGCATACTCATTTCCAAGCAGTTGGGTCCACAGTCCCTGAGTGTAGTAGGTTTTAGTATGCAGCAATCCTCCGATCTCGGCACTGCCCTTGGAGTTCTATCTCGCTTTTTTCATTTACACGATCAACATGGAACCATCGCCCTGGAGATATTGGAAGATAGTTTCTGTATCAGCCATCATATTCCCGACATGGAAACGCCCGGTTCTATTCAGGCGATCGATGTATCCGCAGCCGCCGGGCACAATCTCTTCAATACTCTCATGGGCGAAAATATTCATGCCCTGCGCTATGAGTTCCCCTACCCTGAGCCCGCAGACCTGTCGGCCTATAAGTTTTTGGAAGCTCAGGAATTAGTGTTCGATGCACTGAACCTGGGAATTGTCATCGATAACAAATACCTGGATAAACCAATCGCCCACCACGACCCCAATATGGCCCATCTTTTGAGCGAGTACATGAAGACCCTTGAAGACAACACCGGCGAAGCGATAGCGGATAAGGTGACTTCCATTGTCAAAGATATGCTCTCTACAGGCGAGTGCACCCTGGAAGCGGTGGCAGACCTGTTCCAGGTTACTTCTAGAACACTGCAAAACAAACTTAAACTGGAGGGCACTAGCTTCCATAATATAATGGAGGATGTACGCAAGACACTTGCCACCCACTATTTGCAATCGAGCCATATGGATTTGACTAAAATAGCCCTTTTAGTGGGCTATAGTGATTCCAGTGCGTTCACTAGGAGCTTTCGTAGATGGTACAACGCAACCCCTTCTCAATGGCGAAAGGCGAGAACCCAGAACTCAGAGCTGGCATCGTATATTACACATTGAAGGTCGAAGAGGTGTACCTTTCTAATTACGAAACGTTTGCTGAAATAACGGCAAGGTTGCCGTAAGTCATTGAGGGCGTCTACAATGACAGACGAATGCATCCGTCACTGGGTTATCAATCACATGATCAAGATAAGGCACAACTCACCCAGCAAGCTGATTTGAACTAATTAGAAAATTTGGTCCAATTCCAGGGGTTCACTCAAGCGCGAAGACAATAGAGCCTCATTAACCAATACGCTCTGGAGAGTGTAGATGATACGAAAACCTGTATTCGTTTTACTGCTTTCACTATCGATTGCCGCATGTGCTGGAAAGACAGCGCAGCCAGTGGCATCTTATAAGATCGGCGATGATGATATGAGCTGTAACGAGCTCAAAGCCGAGATGGCTTATATTGACGCTCAGGTAACCAAGCTAATTCCTGAGTCAGATAAAACGGAGAAGAACGTGGCTCTTGGGGTGGCCGGCGCCCTGCTTATTGTGCCCTGGTTCTATATGGATTTAGGTGATGCGGAGAAAGTGGAAATTAAGGCATATCAAGATCGTTACAGCGCTCTGGAAAAAATTTACTCCCGGAAATCCTGCGCGAGAAACCCCAGGAGAAATAGCACTCCCGTAGAACAAAAAAATAATACGCCGCAGAGGCTCAAAGCCCTGAAAGAGCTTCACGAAAAAGGTGCAATTACCGATGAAGAATACCAAGCAAGACACAGAGAAATTATTAACTCAATCTAATTCTCTCCGCGTTACTCACCGCCGGTAAGTTTCCTGGCGAAACTCACTAGTGTTGCGCGGCGGCTCAGATCTGACGCACTGCCCGTACGGCCAATAAAACAACCTACTGATGCTACTGGTAATAAAACTCCGTTTCGGGATAATGTAAACACTGGGGAGCACCCCTCCTCACATCATGACCAATAATAAAACTGATCAAAGACCAGGGAAAGCCATTATTCAAGCTAGAGATGCATTAGCGCCGGGCACTACAGTTCAGTGGTTTGAAATCCTGTCTGTGCTCGGGTCTGGCGGTTTCGGCATCACCTATCTCGCTTCAGATAAAAACATGAACAACCGCAAGGTGGCCATCAAGGAGTATCTGCCCACCCAGCTTTCTACCCGCAACGAAAGCAACCAGATCGTGCCAATTTCCGAGGAGTTAAAGTCCACCTTTGAGTGGGGTCTGGATCGCTTTATAAAAGAGGGGGTGCTGCTGTCGTCACTACGACACCCCAATATCGTCGATGTTTTTACCGCTTTTAGGGAGAACGGCACCGCTTACATGGTGATGCGACTGGAAGAGGGTCAGACGCTAGCCTCGCTGGTCAAAGCCTCGAGCGGATTGAGTCAGGAATTCCTGATGGGAATCCTGCCGCCTTTGCTGGACGGTTTGAAAACTATTCACGCATCGGAGATTGTCCATCGGGACATCAAGCCCGACAACATCATAATCCGGCCAGACGGCAGCCCAGTGTTGATTGACTTCGGCTCAGCACGAAAGGCCGACGCCGATAACACCCAACACCTGACAGCGGTATACACACCGGGATATTCCCCACCTGAACAGAGAAACCTGGCCGATGGCAAGCATGGGCCCTGGACTGACATTTATGGGCTTGGTGCCACGCTCTATTATGCCATCAGCGGCAAAGTTCCCATGGATTCAGCTGCCAGAAGCGACAGCATCAGGGAGTCGCGGGCAGATAGTATGATCCCGATACAGGCT
>CAYNZI010000422.1:0-3262 GCA_964401565.1 uncultured Spongiibacteraceae bacterium | reverse complement strand
AGTAAGCGTTAACCTACTGACCCTTTTAAAATATGGTAGCTAGAGCGTGACTTGAACACGCGACCCCAGCATTATGAATGCTGTGCTCTAACCAGCTGAGCTACCTAGCCACAAACTCGCTTTAGCGAGGGCGCGTATTTTCCATGCAAGCCCTATCCTTGTCAACCATATAGGGCGTTTATTTTTGCTTTGCACTTAGGTTTCGCGTTCTGCGGTTTTTTTCGGAGAGGCATCTGCGAACAAGGTGGTTATACATTAAACCTGAAGTGAATAACATCACCATCAGCGACGATGTAGTCTTTGCCTTCTAAGCGCCATTTGCCCGCATCTTTAGCGCCATTTTCGCCGCCGAACTCGACAAAGTCATTGTAGGCGGTGATTTCGGCGCGAATAAAACCGCGCTCAAAATCGGAATGAATCACACCTGCGGCCTGTGGGGCGGTTGCGCCGACACGCACAGTCCAGGCGCGTACTTCTTTAACGCCTGCGGTGAAATAGGTATGCAGGTCGAGCAGGTTGTAACCGGCGCGGATGACGCGGTTGAGCCCTGGTTCCTGCATGCCCATATCTTCCAAAAACTCGGCCACTTCTTCGTCATCTAGTTCGGCGATTTCAGCTTCAAGTTTACTGCAGATAGCCACCAATACCGCACCCTCTTCTTTGGCGATCGCGCTGACTACGTCGAGGTGGGGGTTATTTTCAAAGCCCTCTTCGTCGACGTTGGCGACGTACATAGTAGGTTTTAAAGTCAGCAGACTCAGTGGTTTGAGTAGTGTGAGTTCGTCGTCGTTGAGTTTGAATGAGCGCAGTGGCTTGGCTTCGTTGAGATGCGGTAATATTTTCTCGCACAGTGCCTTCATTTTGATGGCATCGGCATCGCGGCCCTTAGCGGCTTTGGTAAAGCGGTGAATGGCTTTTTCGATGCTGTCGAGGTCGGCCAGTGCCAGCTCGGTATTGATGACTTCAATATCGTTTTCTGGGTCAATTTTGCCGTCGACGTGAATCACATTTTCGTCTTCAAAGCAGCGCACTACGTGAGCGATGGCATCGGTTTCGCGAATGTTGGCCAGAAACTTATTGCCGAGCCCTTCGCCCTTGGAGGCACCGGTGACGATACCGGCAATGTCGATAAACTCCATGGTGGTGGGAATGGTTTTTTCGGGTTTAACAATTTCGGATAATTTGTCTTGGCGTGGATCGGGTACAGGCACTATGCCTGAATTGGGTTCGATGGTGCAGAAGGGGAAATTCTCGGCGCTGATGCCCGCTTTGGTTAAAGCGTTAAAGAGGGTAGATTTGCCGACGTTAGGCAGGCCGACGATGCCGCAGTTAAAGCCCATAATAATGTACCGTTGGATGTTAGATGCTGGACGGACATTCTCTGAGGGTGTCTGAGGATAGGTGCGTCCGAAAATTGGGTGCATTCTACATCAAACATCAAGTTTCTAACATCGAACCTTACTTTTTGGTATGCAATTTTTTCATGGCGATGCTCCATTCGCCTTTGGCGATATCGCCGAGTACACGGGTAGCGTTATAGATAGCGTCGTCAATTAGGTTCTGTTCGATTTGAGGTGCTTTCTTCAGTACGTAGTCAACAACTTGCTTGGCGCTCCCTGGGTGGCCTATGCCGAGGCGTAGGCGGGAAAAATTTTTATTGTTGCCAAGGGCGCTAATAATGTCGCGCAGACCATTGTGGCCGCCGTGGCCACCGCCGTGTTTGAGACGGGCGATACCGGGGTCGAGGTCGAGTTCATCGTGGGCAATTAAGATGTTTTCGGGATCAATTTTATAAAAATTGGCGATGGCACCTACGGCTTGGCCGGAACGATTCATAAAAGTGCTGGGGTTGAGTAGGCGAATATCACAGCCGTTGATGTGAATGCGGGCGGTGTGGCCAAAGAACTTGCCTTCGGCTTTTAGGGGTTGTTGGTATTGGCGCGCAAGTGCTTCGACAAAGTCAAAACCGGCGTTGTGACGGGTGTGCTGGTATTCTGCGCCGGGGTTGCCGAGGCCAACGATGAGCTTAATTGGTGTATTCATGGATGATTCGCGCTGTATAAACAATGAAATATGATAGTTATGAGATTTTTTGGTTATCTTTTTGTGGGCGTTGAAAGGTCGCTATTGTCGCCGTTAGAAACAACAAAGGCAGCCGAGGCTGCCTTTGTTGTTGATGGCTGGCGGAGGAGTTTACGCCTCGCTAGCACCGTCTTCAGGTGCGGCTTCATCTTCTTCGGTGGTCTCTTCAATAGCCTGCTTGGGTTTGTTGATACTAATAACAGGCAGGTCGTGATCGGCACCGAGTGCAAGTGCGACAGAAGATACGCCTTTTGGCAGTTTCAGGTCAGAGATGTGCAAGGTCTGGCCAATCTCTACTTCACTCAGATCAACTTCGATGAACGCCGGTAGGTCTGCAGGCAGACAGGAGATGTTCAGCTGTGTCGTTGAGTGGGAGGCTTGGCCGCCCTGCATCTTAACGCCAATGCAGTTATCTTCGTTGATGAAGTGAAGCGGTACGTTTTTAGTGAACTTTTTGGTCTTAGAGACGCGGTAGAAGTCGGCGTGCATGATCAGCGCTTTGGCTGGATGACGCTGCAGATCTTTGAGGATGACACTCTCGGATTTGCCATCGACTACAATGTCGATTACGTGGGCGTAGAAGGCTTCGTTTTCCAGCTGCTTGGCAATTTCTTTGTGCAGGATAGATACAGAAACGGGCTTCTTGCGACCGCCGTAGATGATAGCTGGGATTTTCCCGTCAAGACGACGTAGACGCCGGCTCGCAGCTTTGCCCTCGTCTTTGCGGAGTTCAGCGTTCAAAGTAAATGCATTGGACATGACTGATTTCTCTTAATGGTCAAATATAAAGCCACATGACAGGATTCCGCGACCAGAAACCGCTGTCGGCTCAGTGTGCTGTAGCACTTTATGTGCAAACAGCGATTACATTAAGTACTTGTTTGGGCAGGTTTACTGCTGAAACATAGCGCTTAAGGATTCTTCGTTGCTCAGGCGTCTAACCGCTTCTGCGAGCATGTTCGACAGGGTTAGCTGGCGCACATTGGGTAATTGTTTAAAGCCCTCGGCGAGGGGGATGGAATCGGTGACGACCAGTTCATCGAGCACTGATTCTCTGAGGTTGTTAATCGCTTTGCCCGAGAGAACTGGGTGGGTGCAATAGGCTACAACCTTTTTTGCGCCGCGATCTTTGAGGGCTTTGGCGGCGCTGCAAAGTGTGCCTGCGGTGTCGATCATGTCG
>CAYNZI010000421.1:0-3267 GCA_964401565.1 uncultured Spongiibacteraceae bacterium | reverse complement strand
CGCAATATGGCTCAACGAAGCGGGAGCTTTAACCGTTCCCTTCAGCGCGTTGAGTTTTTCGAAAGGGTAGGGTTGTAACTGATTCAAATCTGGATTCATAGGTAATATCAAGCGGCGGCCTGTTCATCGAGTTCTTTGCAAATAGCGTTTTGAATCGATAGACACAAGGCGGGGTCATTAATGGGTTGATGGTTTTTATCGGTGATAAAGAAAACGTCTTCTACTCTTTCACCCAGCGTGGCGATCTTTGCATTTTGCAATTTGACGTCGTAATCGAGAAATATCTTTCCGATTCGCGCCAATAAGCCTGGGCGGTCCGGAGTCAGTACTTCCAGAACACTATGCCCTCTGGCAACGTCAGTGAATATCGTGGTGCGAGTGGGCACCGAAAACAGGCGCATTTGCCGGGGCGTTCGTCGTTGCATGATATCCAAGGATGAATCAGTATTGACTAAATGTTCCATTAATACCGATTGAATTTCATCAATACGCTCCGGATCGTCACCGATAGGCTCTCCGTTATTGTCCAGTACAAAAAAGCTATCAAGGGTGAAGCCGCCCCCGGAATTGTATATACGCGCGTCCTGAATATTTAAGTTCAGCTGTTCGAGGGCTGATGCAGCTATCGCAAACAAGCTGTCTTTCTGTTGAGTGTGAATAAAAATTTGGGTTGCGCCTTCAAATTGAAGGTCGCCGCTTTCTTTCAATAGAATGAGCGGCACCGAAGAATCAATGTGCTGACTGATCGCCTCTGTATGCCAAACGATATCGTCTACTTTCTCGCGCAAAAAATAATCTTCCTCTGTTTTTTCCCAAACAGAGTGAACTTCATCGTCAGTGAATCCCATTGCTTCCAGCTGTCGAATTGCAGCGTGTTGTGTGTCTGCTATCCAGTCTGCTTTGTCGACAGGGTTTTCCAGTCCGCGACGAAGAGCTCGCTTGGTTTCGATATAGAGTTGGCGTAACAGTGATGCGCGCCAGCTGTTCCACAGATTGGGGTTGGTGGCGTTAATGTCAGCTACTGTTAATGCGTATAGATAGTCGAGCCTGTTTTCATCCCCAATTTTGGTGGCAAAACTGTTAATGACGTCCGGGTCTGAAATATCTTGACGCTGTGCTACGGAAGACATCAATAGATGGTGTTCGACCAGCCAGCAGACCAAGTTAGTATCGCGCTTACTAAGCTCGTGACGTTCACAGAAGAGGCGGGCATCGACAATGCCCAAAATTGAATGATTTCCGCCGCGGCCTTTGGCGATGTCGTGATATAAGCCTGATATATACAACAGTTCGATTTTTGGCAGGCGCTTAACAATTCGTGAGGCAACTGGGAATTTTTTCTGCGATTCCGGGTATTGGAAGCGGCGCATGTTCTTAACGACTTCCATGGTGTGAGCATCAACGGCAAGCACATGGAATAAGTCGTGTTGCATCTGGCCGATAATCTTCTCGAATTCTGGCAAGTACTTTCCCAGAACACCAAAGCGCAGCATTCTGCGTAATTGCAACGCAACCTGAGACGGAGCCCTTAGGACTTCAATAAAATAACGGGCGTTGCGAGGGTCGTTGCGAAAGTCATCATCGATTAAATCTCGATATTTCCTGATGAGTCTGATCGTTGACGCACGAGCACCATCAATACTGTCGTTTTGTGCCATTAGAACGAAAACTTCCATGAGTGCAGAAGGCGTGCGTTCAAAAACTTTATCGTTGGTGACTTCTATGTGGCCATTTCGAACACGGAAGCGTTGGTTAATTTCGTAGATGTTTTCGGCTTCGCAAGCGCGCAAAATGGTTTCATCAAAGTGTTGCATCAAAACGTCGTTTAACTCGCCCAGAGACATAGCCCAACGATAGTAGTGCTGCATGAATCGTTCGACTGCCATTTTGGCGCCATCATCCTCGTAGCCGAACATTTTTGCCAGTGTCCGCTGGTGGTCAAATAATAGGCGATCTTCTTCTCGGCCGGTAATCATGTGTAATGCGTAGCGCACTCGCCACATGAAATCCATACCGTTATTAAGTATGGTCATTTCTTCTTCGCGCAAAAAGCCCAGATTGACCAACTCTTCAATTTTTGTAATACCAAAATGTCGCTTTGCTATCCATCCTATCATCTGAATATCGCGCAAGCCGCCAGGGGAGTTTTTTATATTGGCTTCCAGTACGTATTCACTATTGCCGTGTTTTTGGTGGCGATTGATCTGTTCATCCCACTTTGCCCGGAAAAAAGTCTGGCTCGGCCAAATTTTGTCGGGACCGGATTCTGCAACCATGGCCTGGTAGAGTTCTTCGGACCCACTAAGCCGGCGAGTTTCCATCAAATTTGTTGCTATCGTAATGTCATTTGCTGCTTCAGTACGACATTGGTCTACTGTTCTAACGCTGTGACCGATGTCCAGGCCGGTATCCCAGAGCAGAGTGATAAAATCACTGATGTCTTGTTGCAGCCGCTCAACAGCGGCTTCGTTTTTTAGCAGGATTAACAGATCGATGTCAGAGTGAGGGTGAAGCTCGCCTCTTCCATAGCCACCGACAGCGATTAAACAAATATCGTCATCATCACTTAGCGAGAACAGTTGCCAGCTGCTTTGCAACATCTGGTCGACAAATTGGGCGCGTGCCCACACCAGCTCGCGGATATAAGCGCCTTGCTGGTATTGTTGATGCATGTAGTCGGTGGTGCGTTCGATATGCTTTTTCAGTAAAGCTACCGGCGATTTGGAGCATTTCAACGCCTGGCCAAAGTGATCGACATCAAAAATCGTTGCTGGAATAGAAAAGTGCTGTTCGTTCATATTTGTTGCGGCGTACTCGAATTGATCAGGTTATCGTTTAAAGTATGGCTCGTCAGGTCTGGCGGTAAAAATCTCAACGCCATCACTGGTGACCCCCATGGTATGTTCCCACTGGGCTGAAGGTCTTCCGTCTTTGGTCGTAACAGTCCATTCGTCCTTTGTGTTTAATTTCACGTGGCGTTTTCCGGCATTCAGCATGGGCTCAATAGTAAATGTCATGCCTTCTTTGAGAACCAGTCCTGTTCCTTTCTTACCATAGTGAAGAACCTGCGGTTCCTCGTGGAAAACTTCTCCAATACCGTGGCCACAGTATTCTTGAACGACCGAATAATAATTGGCTTCTGCGTGTTTTTGGATGATGTGCCCAATGTCGCCCAGAGTTGTTCCGGGGCGCACTATATCGATGGCCTTGTAGAGGCATTCCTGAGTGATGTTTACAAGCCGCTCAGTGTGGCTTTGGGCTTTTCCG
>CAYNZI010000420.1:0-3277 GCA_964401565.1 uncultured Spongiibacteraceae bacterium | reverse complement strand
CATCGCCACTGTGGCATCGGTCAAAGCAGTGATATCGTCGAAGCCAGTTTACGCGCTGTATTAAGCGCCGCCAGCCGAGCCGAACTGGCAGCATTACCGCTGCAAGTCACGGCGTAAACTAGCGTCGCCTTTGGTCCAAGAGATACCAGCAGCAACGCTCTGGTATCTCACTTATGTCGACATCACAGACTGAGACGAAATCCCGCCTCTATTGAACGCCCTGCTTCGGGTGCAATGTCTCGTAAAAATGACGCCGCATTTCTTATTTCTTCATCGGTTATATTTTTTAGTCGTAAAAATCCTAACCACTCCAATTCATTCACCGTTGTTAGCGTGACGCTTAATCCCGCATCCCAGCGAGTATAACCTTCCGTTTCTTTTTCATTGAACCCAGGGCGATTTTGGTCGTCCGCTTCCAGTACCGACAAATACGCCGAAAGCCAATCGCGATGATAGTTAAATCTAACGCCCAAACGCGACGGTGGTAGTCGAGGAATATCACCCGCTATATCCAGCTCCCCTTTCAAATAATCACCATAGAAATCTATCGACAAATCACCTTTAGCCAATGACATCTCGGCCAGGGAAAATTCAAATTCTACGCCCTTAAATACGGCATCTTGTTGGGCGTATTGCAACACCGGAGCTTCATCCTGAAAGACACCCGTATTGGCCAGGAAGATGTAATCCCTAAAGTCATTGTAAAAAATCGTCACTGTGGCATCTAATAAACCATTGTCATAACGAACCGTCACATCCAAATTATTGGCTTGTTCTCGGTCCAGATTAGTATCACCCAGCTCGATTGAACCCGATGCAACATGCTCTATATAGGCGCCCTCTTCATTACCCACATTCGAATACAGCTCTTCAATCACCGGCGCCCGCTCAGATTTGGAGAGTGCGGCACCGACACTCCAGCGATCGCTGATTTGCCATAATGCGGATGACGACAGGCTCACATTGGTAAATCGTTCATCGTCTATCCCTGAATCAGGGTCGAGTTCATTAATATCCAACCTGGCGCCAGCTTCGTAAACCCAGTCACCATGGTGAAAATCTTCGACGATAAATAGTCCCGTACTATTGAGGTCTGTTTCAGGAATAAAACTCTCGCTGCCAACGGCACTAAACGTCGATTGCTTTAGCTGGAGGCCGACCACACCGTGAAAACCGGCAATGGGCGCATGCAATAATTCAATACGGTTTTCCCAACTTTCATTACTCCATTGGGTACCGACATCACCACCTTCAAGTTCATCATGTTGATAATCCGTATAGCTTAAAAACCAGCGCACATTATCTATGCCGGGCGCTAAATTATGGATATCTGCCCGAATATCATAGCGCTTCTGCTGACTGTCGATTCTTACAAGCTCACTACTCTCTGCCAGAGGCTCCTCATCTTCGCCTTCATGCTCATGTGCTCCGGGCGGTATTCCGTATTCATTATCTATCTGGCTAACCGCAAAACCGATAAAACCATCATCAAAAATGTAACTCGTGCCCGCGGTAAACGACCGAACCTCACTATCTGTATTGGGTATAAAACCCACGACTGAATCAGCGTCGGCTGCATGCTCTTCATCTTCGTGGTCGGCCGCTGAACCGGGAATTTCAACATCATTAGAGCGACGAGACACTCCATCAAGGTGAAAGGCAATCGAGCCCTGACCACCATCAATTGAAAATACCGCCGTGGTTTCATCGTTCACTGACGCGTGACGCACTTCTGCCGCGACTGATACATTTTCAACAACGGTGACCGGCACTCGCTTGTCGATAACATTCACAACGCCACCAATAGCGCCATTGCCATAGAGTAACGTAGCAGGCCCTCGCAAGACTTCGATCGATTCAGCCAGTATCGGCTCTACCGTAACGGCGTGATCGGCACTCACATTCGATGCATCGGCACTGCTGGTACTGTTTTGCAACACCGCCACTCGCGCCCCTTGTTGACCCCGAATAACAGGTTGTCCAACCGATGGTCCAAAACTGGCGCTACTCAGCCCTGGCTTTGAGCTCAATGTTTCACCGATGGTATTGGCCACATTTCTTCGCAACTCTTCGCCGGATAATACGGTAATAGGCAACGCCGTTTCTGCTTCAGTACGGTGCATTGGCACGCTCACCAAAATATGCTCTATTTCATGTCTAGCAACACCGGCAGGCTCAATATCACGTTGTTGAATTTCTGCTATGGCCAGCGTTGGCAATCCGGCACCGAACAAACATCCCGTCAACCACATATTAGCGGTAACAGTTCTGGAAAAATTTTTCATTGTAAACTCCAATCTAAAATAGCATCACCACAGCGATAGCAAGATCGCTGATCCAAAAAAATAGAAAATAGTGGAATTACAGAAAAACGGGCGGCGCGCGAATAGCGTGAGATTGAAACAGAGATACACCGACAATATCGGTATCAATTGTGACGCTGACAACAGAACTTGCTATGTCTACGAAGTAAAGTGAGCCGGCGAGGCTGCCGTCCGTATTGTGCTCAAAAAAGGAAACAATACAGTCAGCACTGTGACTGTGTGTTGGCGATAGGGATTCGACTTCATGAAGAGAAAACCCCGCCTGCCCTGCTAATAAAAGCAGGACAAGTAGATATCGCTGTAGTGTTGAATGAGACCTATTCATTTCACCGCTCAATACACTGCTCGACCAAACCCTAACAACATAAGGCTTAGGTTAATGATTTTTCGGCAGACGCTACCGTCTGGAAAATCAACGTATTTATTGTCATCGGCCCTACTCCGCCGGGAACTGGCGTGTAGGCGGCACAGCGATCTTTAACGCCAACCAATTCAATATCACCAACGCCTCCCGGATGATAACCAGCGTCAACAACAACCGCGCCGTCTTTTATCCAGTCGCTCTTAATAAATTCTGGTTTACCGACGGCGCCAACAATAATATCCGCCTGCCGCACCAAATCGGCCAGGTTTTGTGTGCGAGAGTGACACGTTGTTACTGTCGCATTCGCTTCCAACAACATCGCCGACATGGGTTTGCCCAAAATAGGACTACGGCCAACAACAACCGCATGTTTGCCTTCAATGTCTATATTGTAGTGTTCCAATATTCTCATTATACCTTTGGGTGTTGCACAACCGTAAGCCTCTTCACCCATTGCCATTCGGCCATAACCCAGACAAGTGACCCCATCAACGTCCTTCGACAATGCTATGGCATCAAAACAGGCGCGTTCGTCAACTTGTGCGGGCACCGGGTGTTGAAGTAATATACCGTGCACATTCGGATCATC
>CAYNZI010000419.1:0-3289 GCA_964401565.1 uncultured Spongiibacteraceae bacterium | reverse complement strand
CTGAGGGTGCTCATATTGAGCGCGAGCTGATGAT
Organism: uncultured Spongiibacteraceae bacterium; assembly: GCA_964401565.1. GTDB lineage: Bacteria > Pseudomonadota > Gammaproteobacteria > Pseudomonadales > Dasaniaceae > Oceanicoccus. The sequence goes on along the minus strand of CAYNZI010000419.1, from coordinate 3,255 downwards.
GGTGAAAGTTAGGGCGACGGGTGCACAGCGGGCGGAAATAAAGCGTTGTACTGATATTTTCCGCGGGCAGATTATTGATGTCGGCCCGAATGTCTACACCATTCAAGTGACGGGTGCTGCTGATAAACTCGATGCATTTATCGAATCTATCGGTGATGCTGCAATAATTGAAGTCGTGCGTAGCGGTGTATCAGGTATTGCTCGTGGTGAAAAAGTACTAACATTGTAGCGCCAACGATAGGCCATACTTTTCATTCAGAAAGTATGGCCTATTTTACTTCCGTAGTTTTTGTTGCCAGAAAAAAGCCGCACTAGTTACAATTTTAATTTGTACGGGGAAGGAAATGCATCTAACGGAAAATGATGTTCATATCTGGAGTGTGGATATTGCCCGCGTTAATCCCGCTTTAATCAATCTGTACCGCACCATTATGTCTGCCGAAGAGCTGGAGAGAAATCACCGTTATCGTTTTGAGAAAAACCGATTCAGTGATTGTGTTACTCGAGCATTGGCACGAGACGTATTGTCAAAATATGCAGATAGAAAACCAGAGTCCTGGACTTTTTTCAAGGGAGAGCACGGAAAGCCCGAGGTGCTCAACCCCCCCATTCCTCTGAGATTTAACCTTAGTCATACTTCACGCCGTATCGTCTGTGTCGTCACGCCAGTATACGATGTAGGTATCGACATAGAGCACACCGAAAGAAAAAACGATGTGCTGGCGATCGCCGATCGATATTTTTCAGAGCGGGAAGTTGTGGACTTATTCAAATTACCGATTGAGCGACAGGCCGATCGTTTCTTTGACTACTGGACGCTAAAAGAAGCGTATATGAAGGCGAGTGGCGAGGGTATCTCTCTCGGATTGGGCAATTTTGGTTTTTATTTCGATGAAGGCAAGAGTGCTCACATCGGCTTTGGAGAGAAAATTATCGATAATCCGGACAACTGGTTTTTCCAGCAATACAATCCGGCCGAAGATCATCGGATGGCGCTGGCGGTTTGTTGCGGCCACAGTAATAAGGCGAAACTCACAATTAGCCAATTCTCAACAGTTCCGTTCACAAGCTAGTTACTCGTTAGCCTCATGCGTCGGAAGGTTGCTGTACTCCATTGTCATTATTGTCATTGATTGATTGTTGGTAGTGTTCAATCGCTGTGACAGGAAGCAATGCAATGACTTTGCTGTCACTAACAACGTCTGGTTCAAAGTCGTTGGTAAAAGCTCGCAACTTGCCATCAGCGCCAATTAGAAACAATGGAATAGCAGATTTTCCGTAACGACTGATGTAATCGTCCCAGGTAAATGATTCAGTAAACCGTGTTGTTTTGACCTCGCCTCCCTGGCCGAGCAGGCTAGATAGCTTTTGCAGTGTCAGGCTGTCATCAAACAATCGCGGTGCCCGGTATTGATCATTTATCCGGATTTTTTCGAAGTCATCTTTTTCTTCGGTAGTCCGTAATGAAAACACGCGATTGCGACCGAATTCATTGCGGTATTTCAAGCACGACAATGTATTCAATGCTGGGCGTCGAGACATGGCAAAAAGCCGGCCAATGCCGACGAGGTCGAGCTGTTGATCGGCGTGCGCAGAAACCGGGCTACCAAAGAATGTGTCCAGCCCCTCCATTCGGGCATTTCTGATATCGCTCCAGCTGGTTCCTGTTACTTTGATTCGAAACCCGTTCTCTTGTAAAGCCGTAGCAATATTTCTAGCGACAGAGTTTGCACCCACTATAAGAATACCTCTGGGCTCTTCCTCTGTTACGCCTAAGGCCCTTGCCAGGGGTTTTGCGGTTAAGCTCTGTAATAATACGGTGACGATGATAACCATAAAGGTTAATGAAGAAAGCAAATGTGCATGCTCATAACCCAGGCTTTCCAATTTTAATGCAAAGAGTGATGAAACCGCGGCGGCTACTATGCCGCGGGGGCCAATCCATGCAATCAGTGATTTTTCCTGGAGTGACAACTCCGAACGCCAGGTACTAGCAAATACCATAACCGGTCTGGCTACTAACACTGTAATGAGAACACCTAAGGACGACCAGCCTGCGGTTAACAAATCATTGACTTGAAAACGAGCAGCCAAAACGATAAACAATACCGATATAATGAGTACCGATAAGCTTTCTTTGAAACTCAATATTTCGTGAATATCGATTTTTTTGTCATTGGCAAGCCAAAGGCCCATGACAGTGACAGCCAATAATCCCGATTCGTCAGCGTAGTGGTTGGCGACAGCGAATGTGGTCAATGCTAAGGCAAGTGCAAAGACATTGTGCAAATACTCCGGCAATAAGTGACGCCGTAGAAGGAAGCCTAATAAGACGGCTGCTGCTACCCCTGCAGATAAGCCTGTTGCAATTTCAACGAAAAATGTCACCAGGGAATTCCCCTGTGCGTCGGATGCAATGGCTTCAAAGACGATTACTGCCAGCAATGCGCCCAGAGGATCAATTAATATGCCCTCCCAGCGTAGTATGTTTGACACGTTGGGTGTCGGTCTAACAGTTCTTAGTAGTGGTGTAATTACAGTTGGCCCCGTCACCACGACCAGCGATCCAAACAACAGGGAAACTACCCAGTTCATATCGGTGAATAGGTATGTACCTAAAGCAATGATTAACCAGCTGAGTCCTGCTCCCCAGGTCACCATATTGGTTACCGCAGAGCCGTGACCTTTGATATCGGAAAAGCGCAAGGTTAGGGCGCCTTCGAATAAAACCAAGGCGACACCCATAGAAATCATCGGAAATAGCAGCTCACCAAAAACCTCGTCGGGATTGAGAATTCCAGTCACTGGGCCTGCTACTATGCCGACAATGAGCAAAAGTAATATTGAGGGTAATTTGAGCCACCAAGATAGCCATTGGGCCGCTATTCCCAGTGCGATGATTAATGTAATTAATACAGCTATCGACTCATTCATTCGCACTCCTTGTTGACAATGGGTTTGTCAACTGTGATGTCGTCTGTTGTTACTGAGAATTGAAGCAGGGTTCCGGCTGTTAACCCAAAATCCTGCGGCGTGGGCAGGTGGTTAGCTGCTCGGCAGAATATAGAGTTCAACACGACGATTGCTGGCGCGGCCGGCGGCGGTACTATTGTCGGCAATTGGCATCGATTCACCTGAACCTTGAATATAGAGACGATTGCCATCGACGCCTTGAGACATTAGATTACTAGCGACGCTTTGGGCGCGGTCTTCAGATAGCTTTTGGTTGTATTGGTCGCTGCCAGTGTTATCTGT
>CAYNZI010000418.1:0-3306 GCA_964401565.1 uncultured Spongiibacteraceae bacterium | reverse complement strand
CGGCATGATGATGCTAACGCTGCCAACCGCTAAAGAAATGAATATCCAGAATCGTCTTGATGCAAAACAAAGCCTGCAAGGCGGATCTCGCTATTTCAACTCCATTTTACGGCGTCTTCCCGAGAGAATCGAAGAACCAGACCGAACTTGGTTTGCATTAGCGGCGTACAATGTGGGAATGGGACATTTGGAGGATGCGCGAAAAATCACCGAAGGGCGTTCAGGCGACCCCGACAAATGGTCTGATGTAAAAGATAGCCTGCCGCTACTGCGAAAACGACGCTGGTACAAAGAGACTAAACATGGCTATGCACGGGGAAATGAGCCGGTAAACTACGTGCAGAATATTCGTCATTTTTACAATTTGTTAAATTGGAGCGAAGTGGCAAAAAGTAGAGTGCCTCCACCGCAGCAAATGAAACAGTACCTGCCGGACAGCTTAAAGCAAGACATTCGAGCCCTGTAGATTATATCGGGGCTTTACTGGCCCCCACCTAAACAATCAGGCGATGATGGAGCGCCACTATCACGTTCTTTCCACTCAGTTTCCGTGTATGTATGCAAAGCTAACGCATGCACAGGACCGGCAATTTCCTCTGCTAATAATTTGTATATCATTTGATGGCGGGCGACACTGCGCTTGCCGTCGAATACTGCCGAAACGAGAACAACGTTGAAATGTGTTTCCGAATTCGGCGGAACACTGTGCATATGGCTTTCATTGACAACGTCGAGGTACGACGGTGAAAAGGCTGATTGCAATTTAATGCTGATTTCGGTTTGAACGGACATTTTTCTACCCATATCGATAAGTTGACACCCTCAAATTCTGAGGAATCAAAGTGTGATCTTTACGCGATCAGGATGCAATCACTTTCATGAAAGCAACCATTACATAGACTCGAGTAACAGTCTTACAAGCTGCATTTACGCAGCGGGGCCAATGGGAACCTGGCGAAGATGGAGAGAGAGCCAAGTATGTAACTCTTCAACCGGTATTGGCTTACAAAAAAAGAAGCCTTGACCTTTATCGCAACCCAACTCGGCCAGCCGCGATATCAGCGACGCATCTTCAATGCCCTCAGCGGTAACATTGAGGCCCAAATTGTGGGCCAATTGAATCGTTGAATTAACAATAATTTCATCCTGAGTATCTTCCAACATCTGACTGATAAAAGCACGGTCGATTTTAAGCGTATTAATCGGCAGACTTTTCAAATAGGCCAGCGAAGAATACCCCGTCCCGTAATCATCGACTGACAGATAGATACCCAGATCAGAAATTTCTTGAAGCACAATTCGCGCCTTTTCAGGATCGGCCATCAAGGTACTTTCTGTGATTTCCACTTCCAGTAATCGACCCTCAACATTGTAGCGGCTCAAGCAAGACTCGATGAAATTCACAAACCCTGTATCAGAAAGATTACGTGTCGATACGTTAACGGAAATCCGGTACTCCCAACCCCTTTCCTTCCATTCAGCCAACTGCTTTACAGCCGTTTCAACAACCCACCAGGTCACAGGAATAATGGTGTCAGTGAGCTCTATCAAAGGGATAAATTCCCCCGGAGACAACATCCCTAATTCAGGGTGCTGCCAACGTATAAGCCCCTCGAACCCAACAACACTTTGGTCAGAAATATTAACGATGGGCTGATAAAACAAACGTAACTCACCATGCTCCACAGCTTGGCGAATATCCATCATCAACGTTAAACGTCTCATGGTGTAGTGGTCACTATCACTGTTATAGATAGTGAAGTCTGTAGAGTTTTTCTTCGACTGATACATCGCTATATCCGCACAGCGCATCAATGATGACACATTATCCCCGTGCCCAGGGTACATGGCAATGCCAACGCTTCCGCCAACAACCAATTCAAGTCCATTGATTTCAAATGACGATTTTATCTCTTGCATAACGGTACGAGCCAAGGTTTTCAAATCATCTTCGTCGCCATAGTCTTCAACGAGAACAGCAAACTCGTCTCCGCCTAATCGGGCCAGCATCGTACTATCGGCAGGCAAAACCTTGACCAAACGCGGACCAATTTTCTTGAGCAGCTCGTCTCCCGTCTCATGACCCAGGGTATCATTAACTTCCTTAAAACCATCCAAATCCAATATCAATATTGCGTGTCTGCTTTCGTTTCTCGAAGACTCCAGCACACGCTCTACCTGCTCGATAAAACAGCTTCGGTTAGGCAAATTAGTCAATCCGTCGTGTGTTGCTCGATATTCCATTTCTTTAGAGTGGGCCATCCGCTCACTAACATCACTGATAACACCTAGGATCTGCGTTAGCTTATTGTCAACAATCTCACCAGAAACGCTTGACGACAACCAAACCCCCATCCCGCCTGGGACAGTAATAGGAATGATATGATCGCGGAAAACGTAATCTTCGCCTATAAACTCTCGAGCATGAGTGGCAAAATCATACCGTATATTGTCTTCACATAAGCCGCGGCCCAAAAAATCTTCCTTGTGATCAGCCCCCGCTAGATTGAGAAAAGCTCTATTACATTCGGTAAATGCACTGTTTTCAGCTAGCCATACAACCTGCTTTGGCAGTGGCAAGTTAATGGGCATTGGCGGGTTAATGTCGATGACGAACATGCCACTGGTGTTATTTTCGATGAGTATTTTCTGTTGCGTTTGTTGCCGTTGCCCTTCTTCTTCTAACCGAATTCGCGTCAGTTCAGCCGATGCTCTGATAGAAAAAATGGTAAGAACTGTGCGTACCAATTCAACATTTTGCACTTCTTGTCGATCGAACAACGTTAACAATCCTAATGGCGTTGCCTCCTCCCCCCAAACCGGTACAGATATGTAGCCTTCGGCCTTCAAACTACATAGTATTTTGTCCCTCGGGTATTTTCCGGTAACCCCGCGCCGAAAGGCTTTTACTTCTCCTTTCGCGACATCACCACTCGGCGTCCCTTCCAAGGACAATTCTGATCCATGTATATGGCATAAGCCGGTAGAGTTATTATAGAAAATAGCACTTTTCACTTGATCAGAATGAGACTCAAGTTCATGGAAAATCGCGTAATCTAATCCGAGCGTTTTCGCGAGGCATTTCACCAGACGGAGGAAAAAAGATTCCCCGCAATCAGCGGCTAAATCGCGGGCAATACTTGAAACCATTTGCTCTTGTATTTTACGAAAATTCTCATTGCTAAAAACAGCCACAATGGTTTTGAGATAACCATTCTCTACGAGACCGTGAAAGGAAGACTTGTACAATATGTCACTGCCACCGCTATTCCATCTATTGCTTAGATTTTCTAGCATATAACCGCT
>CAYNZI010000417.1:0-3321 GCA_964401565.1 uncultured Spongiibacteraceae bacterium | reverse complement strand
CAGGTACGGCGTCATCAGATCAAACGATCGCTCAATCGCGTAAGCTTCAACATCGACCACTCGAGTCGAGATGCCGGCCATCTCCAAAGCATCCACTCGCAAATCGACATTTTCTCGGCGACAGGCGGCTAAAAGAACTTCAACCTGCTCCGGACTATGCTCTGACTCACCCTGCACCTCGAAGTCTATGGCCACTTCATCCAGTGGATACGGAATGTACTGATCCGCCTCCAAAGTAATCTGCGTTTCCATATTGTCATCGTTGAGGCCGGCGGGCATATCGATAAGCTTGGTGATAACCGCTGATCCAGCAACGGCAACAGCCGCTGTCTTCAGCTTGGTTTTAGATCGATCACAAGCTTTTTGGATCGACTCAGCTACCCCTTCCAATTCTGCGATGTTCTTTTCAACCACAGTATTGGGAGGTAGAGAGGCCACAGCGTAGCTCTCGACCTTATACTTATCACCGCTTTTACTGATCTCAAGCACCTTAACAGTCGTAGAACTAATATCTACTCCTAGAACGGGGTTGGATCTCTTTTTTCCAAATAAACTGCCTAGCACAGTACTTTTCCTATTGGCTTCCGTAACTTACAGCGAACTCTTATAACTTACATTAAATATCACGTATCGCTATTACGCAAATTAATCGTCATAAATAAGTGCTTATATTTTCACACTTTGGCAAACTAACTTGAAGTAAAGAACCTATATCGTTTTTTGACAAATGGAAAAGTATGGCTCAGCTCACAAATATTGCGAAAATCACCCTTTGGCTTCTCCTGTCCTCCGTGTCAGGCACAATGCTTATCTTAACAAGCGCGTATCTCTACCTCAGTCCAAACTTACCTACCGTTAACGACCTGCGAGATGTTCGCCTGCAAACACCGCTGCGAGTATATACCTCAGATCAAAAGCTTATTGGCGAATTTGGTGAAGAGCGTCGATTACCTATAACGTTTGACCAAATGCCACCGCTATTCGTCAACGCCATTCTCGCTATTGAGGATAGCCGTTTCTATGATCATCATGGCGTAGATATCAAAGGTCTACTGCGAGCTGTCTCACAATTATTGCTAACCGGAGAAAAAGGCGGCGGCGGAAGCACCATCACTATGCAAGTGGCAAAGAACTATTTCTTCAGCTTTGAAAAGAAATTTTCCCGCAAATTCAGTGAGATACTCCTCTCATTGCAAATAGAAAGGGAGATGAGTAAAAACGAAATAATGGAACTTTATGCCAACAAAATTTTTCTGGGGAAGCGTGCCTATGGCTTCGAAGCTGCCGCCCAAGTCTACTACGGCAAATCCCTGCAGCAACTGGAATTACCGCAGTTCGCGATGCTGGCAGGCCTGCCCCAGCTACCTTCCATAGCCAATCCAATCATTAATCCAGCCAGGGCAATTCGCCGCCGCAACGTTGTTCTAGGACGCATGCTAAAGTTAGGCTTTATCGATTTGGACGCTCATCAACTCGCTGCCAACAGCCCTGTGACGGCCAGCTATCACGGCCCCAGAATAGAGCTTTCATCGCCCTACGTTTCTGAAATGGTGCGTAAGGAAATGCTCGCGAAATACGGGCGAGACGCCTATTCCGCTGGATACCGTGTTTATACCACCGTCGACAGCACGCTGCAGTCTGCAGCCCAGAAGTCGGTATTCGATGGACTACTTAACTACGACCAACGACACGGTTATCGGGGCCCCGAACAATCCGTGCTGGCAGAGAACATATTGGAAAATAGAGATTTGTGGCTAGAAACGCTGGCCAATACACCCGATGCGAGCGGCCTGATGCCCGCTATTGTAAGCGCCGTAGATGAGCAGTCATTTAGCGCGCTAATGAAAGATGGCAGTGAGAAAATCATCACATGGGAGCATGGCTTAAAAGGGACGCGCCGCTATGAATCCGTTGATCGCCGCAGTAGGTCGGCAAAATCGGCCAGTGATTTAGTCGCGACGGGTGACCTGGTGCGCATACAGCAACTGCAGGACGGCGATTGGCGCCTATCACAATTACCCAATGCGCAAGCCGCATTAGTATCGGTAAATGCTGATAATGGGGCCATTCTTAGTCTCGTTGGCGGATTCAATTACGGCCAAAGCAAGTTCAATCGTATTACCCAAGCAACCCGACAGCCCGGTTCAAACTTCAAACCCTTTGTGTATACCGCCGCTCTAGCCAACGGTTATACCCCGGCCAGCATCATTAACGATGCACCCGTAGTATTTAAAGATGAGGGGCTGGAAAGCACTTGGCGCCCAACTAACTCAAGTGGGAAATTTTACGGGCCAACCCGATTGCGATCGGCGTTGTTTAGGTCCCAGAACTTGGTGTCGATCAGACTACTACGCAACTTGGGTTTTAATAAGGCCATTAACTATGTTGAACGCTTCGGCTTCGACCCAAAACAGCTTCCAAGAGACTTATCTCTCGCCCTTGGAAGCCATTCTGTAACACCTATGCAGATAGTAAGTGGTTACTCCATTCTTGCAAACGGCGGCTACAAAATAGAACCTTATTTGATTCACCGTATTGAAGATATTAACAACGAAACTGTTTTTTCCGCCACGCCAGATTCAGTTTTTCGGGACTGTGAGACACAGAAAAATCCAGCCGCGAAGGATGGCGCTGTCATTGCAGAAGAGACACTGGATACCCTCGTTGCGGTCAATGACGACACCCTACCGGCCATCGATACCACTGACGAACTGGCGACAATGGAGGATATTCTTAACCTTCCGGAACCCGAACCTGAGCTGGTCCTGCCCGAAGCCGAGCGCGTCATTGGGCCAAGGGTTGCCTACATCATCAACAGCATGATGCGTGACGTGGTTAAAAAAGGGACCGGCCGCAAAGCATTAAGCCTCGGTAGAAACGATTTGGCTGGAAAAACAGGTACCAGTAACGGCCCTACCGACGCATGGTTTTCCGGTTATGGTGGCGGAATTGTTACTACAACCTGGATGGGCTTTGACAAAAACGGTCTGCTAGGTAGTAACGAATACGGTGGCAAGGCAGCGCTGCCGATCTGGATTAATTACATGAGAGTGGCGCTGGACGGAAAACCTGAAACAGAATTCAAGCAGCCCGAGGGTATTGTCACCGTCAAAATCGATCCAACGACAGGACTTCTGGCCAAACCCGGGCAAGCAAATGCGATTTTTGAAATATTTCGAGAAGAACTTGCTCCGACCGAAGAAGCGGGCATTGAAGATATAGCAAGAGATCCTAATGAGGTGAACGAGATCATGGTAGAGGACATTTTTTAAGGCCGGGGATTCAACTGGGGTTGTTTTTGAATCGAAGCTTATTTTACCT
>CAYNZI010000416.1:0-3335 GCA_964401565.1 uncultured Spongiibacteraceae bacterium | reverse complement strand
GGCCCATGTTTACTCAGTGCATCGTCGTTGGCGATTCGCGCCCCCATCTCACCGCACTGCTCTCTACACCTGACCACGTTAGTAACGAAGACGTAGATACCTGGATACAGCTAGTCAACGACGGCCTTCCCGACTATGCCCGGGTCAAGTCATGGGAAATAATCGACAAAGACCAATGGCAGGGTCTATTCACTGCCAACGGCCGCCCGCGACGAGATGATATTAATCGCCATTTCGGCAAAAAAATTGACGAACTATATTCACCAAATCACACACATGCTGCAGAGGTAGTTACCCAATGACATTTTACCAACGATTACAAAACGAAACACAAAGTGAACGCGAACACCTGTTAAGCGCCCCCATAATTCTGCGCTGTCTGACCGGCGACATATGCCTTGATGACTACATTTCTTTTCTAAGCCAGGCCTATCATCATGTTAAACACACCACTCCCTTGCTGATGGCGACTGGAGCTCGAATCAGCACCGACAAGGAATGGCTAAGGGAGGCTGTTGCAGAATATATTGAAGAGGAACTCGGCCATCAAGAATGGATACTCAATGACATTGCTGCCTGCGGGCTTGATAAGGAAATAGTTCGTAACAGTACGCCGAATAAATCAACTGAGCTGATGGTTTCCTATGCCTATGATACGATCAATCGAATTAATCCACTGGGGTTTTTCGGCATGGTACAAGTTCTGGAAGGCACAAGTATCACTATCGCTGATCACGCCGCAGACTGTATTCAGAAAGCCCTAAAATTACCTGACAATGCCTTCGTCTATTTGCGCACTCATGGTGAGCTAGATCAGGATCACATCAAGTTCTATGAAGACATCATGAATCGTATTACAGACAGTGAAGAACAGGCACTCATCATCCATTGTGCAAAAATATTTTACCAATTATACGGAAATATTTTCAGGGAACTCGCACCGGAACAAATCGCCGTTCAGGCCGCGTAACATCACATTTTCTGGAGAGTTTTATGGTTCTTTCGTCTAAAAAAGTGTTATTAACCGGTGCGACAGGAGGTATTGGAGGCGCCATCGCGAAAGCGCTCTCAGATGAAGGAGCGACCCTCATACTGACTGCCCGCGGCGAAGAAAAACTCACGGCACTAAAAGAAAGTCTCGGCAGTGATCGGCACCAGACACTGGCCCTTGATTTGAACAGTGAAAACGACCGTAAAAAACTCTATGACGTGGTGAAAAAGGAGAATATCGACATACTGATTAACAACGCGGGTATCAATCAATTGTCGCTTTTGGACGATACCAGCGACACCGATATCAGCCAAATCATAAGCACCAACCTGGTAGTCCCGATGATGCTGTGTCGGGAGATATACAAAACGCTGAAGCAACGCCCGGAGTCTGTAATCGTCAACATCGGTTCAATTTTTGGCAGCATAGGTTATGCGGGATCAACGAGCTACTGCGCCAGTAAATTTGGACTACGCGGTTTCACTGAAGCGTTTCGCCGTGAAGTTGCCGATAGCGCAGTGAACGTCATCTATTTTGCCCCACGGGCAACAGATACCCCTTTAAACACCGACAAAATGAACGCACTGAATGAGGCTTTGGAAAATTCCGTAGATTCACCGGAGTTTGTTGCCCAGCGCTTGGTTGACGCGATGAAAGCCAATCATCCTCATACTTACTATTTGGGCTGGCCCGAATCATTTTATGTGCGATTGAACTCATTATTGCCAAAATTGGTCGACAAAGCGCTACTGAAGCAACTACCGGTTATCCGCCGATTTTCACAATAAGATCATCAATTCTTCAAGGACAATAACCTATGAAAATATTCGTAAAAGTCACTGGCATACTCGTAGCCACTGCATGTCTATTAGTGCCCGGCTTCGCTAGTGCCGGCAACGAGGAGTCTGTCAGTACGCTTCAAAAACGATGGGCTGAAGTTAATTACCAACTGGAGGGAAAGGCACAAGTCACAGCCTTCGAGCAGTTAATCGATAAAGCTGACAGCCTTCTCTCGCGACAACCAGAGGATACGTCCCTTCTGATTTGGAGCGGAATTATCGAGTCTACCTATGCGGGCGCTAAAGGCGGGTTAGGTGCACTGAAGCACGTAAACGCATCGAAGACTTTTCTCGAAAAAGCGATAGAAACCAATCCGCAAGCGCTCAATGGATCCGCCTTGACCAGTCTTGGAACTCTATACTTCAATGTACCGGGATGGCCAATAAGTTTTGGCGACGACAAAAAAGCGAAGATGCTTTTGCGCAAGGCTCTCATTATTAATCCACACGGCATTGATTCAAATTATTTCTTCGCTCAGTTTTTGGAAGATCAAGGCGACCTAAATGAAGCCTACCGGTACTATGAAAAAGCGCTTCAAGCCGCGCCCAGACCCGGCCGCCCTGTCGCCGACAAAGGCAGAAGAGATGAAATTCACAGCTCCATGCGGAAACTAAAAGAAGAACTGTGATATAAACAACCCAACAACCTGCGTCGGAAATGTAGATGAAACTGTTACTGGTAGAAGACGATGAAGCACTGGCGAAAGCACTATTAATCGCACTTCGAAACGAAGGATTCTCAGTTGACCACGTGGCAACGGGTAACGAGGCCATTGCGCACGGAAAAAACAACACAGCTGACATTATCATATTGGACCTGGGGCTTCCCGATATCGACGGGTTAACCGTGATAAAAGAGTTGCGTGATAATTCCATTGTCACCCCAATGCTGATACTAACCGCCAGGGACGATCTTTCCGACAAGATTACCGCACTGGATGGAGGTGCGGATGATTATCTATCGAAACCCTTTGAGATAAAGGAACTGATGGCTAGAATACGGGCGCTGGGCCGACGAATGAACTCATCGATCAGTAGTGTGCTCACGACTGGACGAGTCAGCTTGGATAGCGCCAATCATCACATAAAAGTTGACGCTAAAGAAACAGCGCTGTCACGCCGAGAATACACCATTCTCAAAGCACTGATGGAAAATATCGGACGCATTCAAACCAAAGCAGCCCTTGAAAACAAGCTATACAGCTGGGGAGAAGAAATCTCCAGCAATGCTATCGAAGTACATATCAGTAATCTAAGGAAAAAAATGCCCGCAGGTTTCATAAAAACCGTCCGCGGCGTCGGTTATACTATAGATCGAAGTTCAAGCTAACGGTGATCAAACTAGTGTGAAGTCAATTCGGGTATTTTTAGTCATAGTTCTGTTATCTATTATCTGTTTGGTAAACTTTCTCGCAGCACTGCATGGTTACCGCAGTAGTATGGCCGCCGCGGACATTATATCAGACGAGCAAATCGCCAATTCTGCAAATTTGCTCGCGAGAATC
>CAYNZI010000415.1:0-3335 GCA_964401565.1 uncultured Spongiibacteraceae bacterium | reverse complement strand
CCTTCCGCGTCGATATACGCCAGCCCGGCTTCTGGCTGGAGATAAGCGTGCTCCACACTTATACTAGGTTATCATTTCTGGGGTCTGGGTATTATGTCAAAAATTTTTCCTGCAGCGACTGTCGTCTTGGTACGCGATGGTGAGAATGGGCTGGAGGTGCTAATGCTGCGCCGTTCAACAGCCGTTAGTTTTGCGCGCGATTCGTGGGTTTTCCCTGGAGGGAAGATAGATAAGGAGGATTATCGCTTCGATCTTGATGATATCGAGTCTGCTGCCAGACGAGGGGCGGCAAGAGAAACACGAGAGGAAGCTAATCTGATTATTAACGAGCAGGACATGGTTTACTTCGCTCACTGGACAACACCTCCAGGGAACCCGAAGCGTTATGCCACCTGGTTTTTTATCAGTGATGTTACCGCCGCGAGCCACCGTGAGGTCATTGTTGATGGCAGTGAGATTGTTGATCACCGCTGGTATACTCCCCAGGAAGCCCTGGCAGATAGAGAGGCGCGGTTAATCGATATGATGCCACCGACATTTATGACACTGGAGGAGCTGGTGAGTTGTCAGTTTGCTGCAGAAGCGGTATCGATGGTCAGCAGGGCATCTTTGGCGGCTAAATTGCCGCAATTTAGCAAGTCCGGAGAAGGCATCGCAATGGCGCATGCAGATCATGAGCCTACCAACGAGGGTGTTTCAGGCGCAGGCGACAATATATCCTTGATTGATGAAGCGTGGCGACGTGATATGTTGAGCTGATTGTTACGGCGTCAATGTTAGTTATCACGGTTAGTCATTCACTGTCGCTGATTACCTGTTTTTCTCGCGGGTAAAAACTGCTAATCTGCGCACCTCAAAAATATACCCTGAACAACAATTTTTACCCTCAAGGAGATCGACATGATCAGTAGCTTTCATCCAACTGAACGTACTTTAATGGGTCCTGGACCGTCTGACGTTAGTCCGCGAGTATTGGAAGCTTTAGGTCGTCCCACTATTGGTCATCTTGACCCTGAATTTATTGGTTTGATGGACGAAATTAAAACCCTGCTACATTATGCGTTCAAAACGGATAATGAGTTGACGATACCTATTTCCGCGCCGGGTTCGGCTGGTATGGAAGCGTGTTTTGTTAATCTGGTGAGTCCGGGTGATAAGGTGATCGTTTGCCAGAATGGTGTTTTTGGCGGTCGCATGAAGGAAAACGTAGAGCGCTGTGGTGGTGTTGCGATCATGGTCGAAGATACATGGGGCCACCCGATTGATACCGATAAAGTAAAGGTGGCCTTTAGCGACAACCCGGATGTCAAAATTTTAGCGTTTGTCCATGCAGAAACATCGACCGGTGTTGAAAGCGATGCAGCCGGACTCTGCCAGTTAGCGGCGGAAAGCGGTGCGTTGAGTATCGTCGACACCGTGACGTCGGTGGGTGGTATTAACGTTGATGTTGACGGATGGGGCGCTGACGCCGTGTATTCAGGTACACAAAAGTGTTTGTCCTGCGTTCCGGGGATATCACCAGTAACATTTAGTGCTCGCGCTGTTGATGTTATCAATAACCGACAGCATAAAGTTCAAAGTTGGTTTCTCGATATGCAGCTGATTATGGGTTACTGGGGTGGAAACACTAAGCGCGCTTATCACCACACGGCACCGGTGAATGCGATGTATGCATTGCATGAGTCGCTTATTATGCTGAAGGAAGAAGGCCTGGAAAATGCCTGGGTAAGGCATCAGCTGAATCATCGCGCATTAGTGGCGGGGCTTGAAGCTATGGGTCTGTCTATGGTTGTTGATGAGGCTTATAGGCTTCCTCAGCTCAATCTGGTGTCGATTCCTGAGGGTGCTGATGATGCTGCTGTTCGCAGTGCATTACTGTCTCAATACAGTCTGGAAATTGGTGCAGGACTCGGCGCTTTAGCGGGCAATGCTTGGCGTATTGGTTTAATGGGGCACGCGAGTAATCAAAAAAATGTGCTGCTGTGCCTGAGTGCTCTGGACAATGTTTTAACGGCACAGGGAGCCAAGATTGTCAGCGGCGTTGCTGTTGCAGCGGCGCTTGCTCAGTATTCGTAACGGCGTGGTCATGTCACCATAGAAGAAGCGTAATAGTTGTGTTGGCGGTAAAATGGATTTGCCGTCAGTATCGCTCACAACGTTTTACCGGTTCGTGGCTATGTCTCGGGTCGACTTATAGGAAATAGTGTATCCATCTGTTATGGGTGGTTTTACACGGTCTCCGTTATTAAATCGGGAGTAACAGTGACACCTTTATTTCAAACCCCCTTCCGGCCGTTTTTTCTGGCGTCAACGATATATGCCTGTGTGATTGTTGCCTTGTGGGCATATTTCTGGGTATCTCCGTTTTCGTGGATGCCCTACGGAGGCGTGGTCTGGTGGCACGGGCATGAGATGTTATTTGGTTTTGTCGCGGCCGTTGTCGTTGGTTTTTTGCTGACAGCAGTTAGAAACTGGACCGGGGTTACTGCCGCTAGCGGTGGTCCGCTAATAGGGCTATTTGCCGCTTGGGTGCTCGGGCGAGTGCTGATAGCCACGGGTGCCGACCTTTCGCCGATGTGGGTGTTTTTTGGCGACCAATTGTTTCTGGTATTGAGTGCTGTAGCGGTAACTTTTCCGGTATTAAAAGTGAAGCAATGGCGAAACCTTATTTTCCTTCCGGTACTGCTGACCTTGGCCGCGCTCAATGGCATCAGTCACTATTCGATTGTCAATGGTAATGGGGAGCAGGCGATGGCGGCATTGCACGCCACTATCATTGTTTTCATTTTGATTGTGGCGATTATGGGTGGGCGCGTCATTCCCTTGTTTACCGCTAATAAAATGGGCTTTGAGAAGTTGCCGGCAATAAAATGGCTGGAATTTTCGAGTTTGTCGCTGATAGTGCTACTAATTCCTATTGCATTTGTAGGGTTTGATCGGGTGCCAGGGGTGTTCGTGGCAGCGGTTTGTTTTTTAGCCGCTTTCGCACATTGCTGGCGTTTGAGTCGTTGGGGAGGTGGGCGGTGTGGGCATGTGCCGCTACTTTGGTCGCTGCATTTGAACTATTGCTTCATTCCTATGGGGTTGGTCGTACTCGGGCTGACTAGTTTAGGGGTTTTACAGAGTTACAGTGCCGCGCTACATTTGTGGACTATTGGGACTATTAGCTCAATGGTTTTGGCGATGATTTCAAGAGTGACTTTAGGCCATACGGGTAGGGCTCTATTGGTGCCGAAGAGCTTAGGTTTTGCCTTCGCGCTTATTGGTGTCGCTGCGTTGTTAAGAGGTTTCGTTCCCATGCTGTTCCCTCAATGGAGTCTTTGGGGGATAGTGGG
>CAYNZI010000414.1:0-3357 GCA_964401565.1 uncultured Spongiibacteraceae bacterium | reverse complement strand
GCAGAGCGGTTTTCAAACACGTTGCCGATTCGCTAGTGAAAGAGGCGGGCATTACCCCAATGTTACACCGTATGTTTGTTGCGCCGATCATGGAGGGAAAAACAATCAAAGGCGTTATTACTGAAAGCAAAGCTGGCCGGGAAGCGATTCTTGCTAAACGTGTTATTGACGCTACAGGTGATGCCGACGTTGCTTTTCGTGCCGGTGCAAAAACACATAAAACGCCGAAAGAAGAAATGATTGCCGTTTCAGTGATGCTTTCAATGTCAGGGGTTAACAAACAGCGATTTATTGAGCATGTCAAAGAAAATCCTACCACGTATAGAGATTGGGACTACGGTGAATGGAGCGTAGAAACCAGTGGCAAAGAAGACGATATGTTTTCGCCATTCCTTCGTAAGCCATTCGACCAAGCGAGAGAAGCGGGTTTGATTCCGGACAATCTCGATACCATTGTGGGCACCTGGGGTGCTATTTACGACACCGGTGATCTCACCTATTTAAACCTTGTTCATTTACCAAACCTTGACGGCACGGACCCCGACGACTTAACTCAGGGCGAAATGGAAGGGCGACGTCAGGCTATCATAGCCGTTGAGGCGATGAAGAAATTCAATCCCGGTTGCGAAAATGCCAAGCTTCGAAATTTTGGTATGACTCTTGGAATTCGTGACACACGAAAAATTGATGCAAGCTACAACATGACATCGATGGACGTGCGCGAGCAGGGACGCTTTGACGACAGTGTCGGTATATTCCCCGAGTTTATTGATGGTTATGGCATATTAATTCTACCAACCACCGGTCGTTATTTTCAGTTGCCCTATCGAACTTTGTTACCGAAAAATGTCGACAACCTGATTGTTGCCGGGAGGATAACAGGAGGCGATAAAGAGAGCCATGCGGCCACACGCAATATGATGTGCTGCGCAGTAACCGGGCAAGGTGCTGGCGCAGCAGCGGCTATGTCTATCAAACATAATCAGCCGCTGCCTGCGTTGGATATTAAATTGCTGCAAGCTGAATTGAGAAGGCAGTCAGTGCGGTTACAGTGATAAGCCGTCACTAACTGGCCGTCAGCAGGCGACGACGTTGTGCGACCAGCCAGTAAATCACAGCGTAAATACCTATTACGATTAGCCCTAGCCACTCTATTTGTAGCGGTGAGAATTGGTATAACAATACCAGCGCTACCATAACCAACCAGTTGCCGGCGATATACTTGACCGTACCAAATCGCTCGACTGTCATGTCAATGTTGCGCGTATAAAGACGGATTAATGAATCGAGTGAGTTGATCACAAATACCACGCCAACACCGACCATAATTAAACGCCAGCTGCTGCTAATATCGATGCCATTACTGAAATAGAAGTAAAGTACCGAAAACCAAATTGCGATTGGAATAGAGGGTACGACTAACAGTGCTAGCAGTAACTGCCAGGTTTTTAGACCACCAATAAAGCGGGAGACGAACTGGCCAATCATAATGCTCCAGGCGAACCACCAATACAGATAAAACTGGTGATAATCAGTTATTGGCGCAAGATAACTATAAATATGAACAAAGTAATCGCCTATGTGGCTAATCGATCCGGCCAACCCCATAAAGCCCATATCAGCAGACCACCAGATGCCGGCAATAAGCGCGAAAAATAACCATGTAGAGCCAACGCTGAGTATTTTCACATAGCGTATATGTGTGCTGGAGGCCGCGGCGGCCAAAATAACGATACCGACCAAACCGTACTTCACCGGTTCGCTAATACCATCGACGTAGTCGGGCAGGTATAAAAGAAACATATAGGCGGTAAAAGCGCAGGTCCCTATTATGACGATGTTGTTGGTCCACTTAATGAGTGGAATTTTAAACAACTGCAGTTTGGGTTCTACAATACAGAAATAAAATGTGGTGGTGAAATAGAATCCCCACACTAAAAACCCCCAGAAACCAAATTCTAAGGCGAGGGGATTGGTAAACGCATATGCCGCTTCTTCAGAATAAACTTGAAAGTCCAGCATCGGGAACATAATGAGTCCGACGTCTAATCCTGAGGTAAATAGAATCGCGATGAATGTAAAAAATGAGGTGGGTATCTCACCAACACATTCTACGTTACGCCAATAGACCGCAATAATGAGTGCTGTTAGTAGGGTTGCACCCATTGCAATGGTAAGAATCAATGCCATGCCAAATTACCTTATTTGTTCAAAAATAAATGCCGAAAACGTAATCGCCATACGTGTCACGGCGATATTGATTGGGTAACGATCTTCAGAGGATTGCTGTAGGCAAACTTCCCGTTGTTATCTTCTACGATCAAGCTGTACCAAGTATCTGACTGCGGGTGTACCTTAAAGGACTGTGGTCTGGAAGTCATTGACTCGGTGAAATTGGCCTTTTCTATCGGTTTTCCACGCTCGATTAGGGTAACAGACTTCAGTCCCGAAACCGCCGTTAACGTGTAGTTAAGCGATAGTTCTGACCCTTTGGGATGTTGGATTTCACTGCCGAAAATTATTTCTGGAAAAATCAGCGGCCCTTGTGTTGCGTAAGAGTGGCCTTGCTTCAAGGCAGTAAGGAGATTGGCAAGATTGGTCTTTTCGGTAATGTGCACATAGGTTCTGGCGGCTCCAGATTCTTCGTTCCACACGTCGTGTACGTCCGAACCTCCAACCAGATAAGCATTGTGGCCAGCGTTCCACAGCGTCCACATTTTTGCCAGGGTGTCACTATTGTCGCCCGCTGTGATTTCAACTAAATCGAATGTTGGGTCGTAACCGCCTGGCACTGCGTTAGTCTGTTCACCATCACCATCGATTTTTGTTTCGAGACTTCGAAAATAACCGTAGTCACCATAAGGGTGGTTAACGTGTATTAATTCTGCGCCGAGACGGCGAGCCTGCGCAAAGATGTCCTGAACGGTTGCCGCACCAATATCAATGTCGATAGCGCTGTCTTCCGCTATGGGGTAAGCGTTGAAGTGAGCCCAGGATGGTGAAAGCTCGGTGCCGGCTAAAAACGGTATTGCCCTTTTCTTGGAAAGTCGTTTCATTTCCGCATTGTTGGCCATGGAGTCGTGATCACTGAGGAAGCTAAAGTCCATTCCTGACGCCAGCTCTGACCGAAGTACATATTCTGGTGCCGTAAATCCGTCAAGTACATCGGAGTGATGATGTAAATCGATAGCGAACCAATGTTGAGCTGAAGGTTGTATGTTAACGGCGACTTCGGTTTTGACGTGATGGTTTCCGCCGGACTCGACGTTTACCGCTACCAGTGATAGTGGAGCGGTAAATCCGCCACCAGCACTGACGGTAAATTCATAGGGCCCCGGTGCTACTTGTAACGTGGCT
>CAYNZI010000413.1:0-3361 GCA_964401565.1 uncultured Spongiibacteraceae bacterium | reverse complement strand
TTTTCTCCAAATTTGTTCCCTTCGCGCCTTCCGTGTAAAATGGCTTTCCGTTTTTCGTAGATCATAAAATTTTGCGCGATACTCATTGTATCTTTTTGATATTACCGCAAATTTTTAGCGAGAATCGCTATATCAGTACAGACCATTGTGGACGCTGAAGGCGTCTTTAACAATAGACCCTTTTGGGTGATCACCGATAGGACCAATAACCCCGTCGATGAATTACTGTGCTCAGAACATAGTTGATCGGATGAGGGTTGTCTCAAGTCTGAACCAACAATACATTCACAAGAGACATGTGAAGTATTAACTTCAAATGTCTAATGCCCATATTAGTATTATTATGATTTTACTGAATGATCGCTTTTTACGTGCGCTTTTAAAGCAGCCAGTGGATGTTACGCCGGTAGGGATGATGCGTCAGGCAGGGCGTTATTTGCCAGAGTATCGAGCTAGTCGCGCTAAAGCCGGTGATTTCATGTCGCTGATGATGAATCCGGAATTTGCCTGTGAGGTGACTATGCAGCCACTAGAAAGGTACCCATTGGATGCGGCGATACTGTTTTCTGATATCTTAACCATTCCCGATGCGATGGGCCTCGGTCTCTATTTCGAAGCGGGAGAAGGGCCGCGATTTAGGAAGACAATACGCACCGCCGCTGACGTTGAGGCTTTAGCTATACCGGCCCCGCACAAAGATCTAGGGTACGTGATGGATGCAGTTAGCACTATTCATAAAGAACTCAACGGCCGTGTACCTTTGATTGGTTTTTCGGGAAGTCCCTGGACGTTAGCCACTTATATGGTTGAAGGTGGCTCATCCAAGGATCACAGAATTATTAAAGCATTGGCGTTTAACGATCCGCAAACAATGCACCGTTTGTTAGATAAGTTGGCGCAAAGTGTCACTTCGTACTTGAACGGGCAAATCATGGCAGGAGCCCAGGCCGTGCAGATTTTCGATACCTGGGGTGGTGCTTTAAGTCATGCGGCTTATCGCGAATTTTCCTTATCGTATATGCAAAAAATTGTCGATGGTTTAATCCGGGAGCACAACGGTCAGGTTGTTCCGGTTATTCTGTTTACTAAAAATGGTGGCCAGTGGTTGGAAACAATTGCCGACACAGGAACAACGGCTATTGGTTTAGATTGGACGACTGATATAGCTGAGGCGCGCCGACGTGTTGGGGATAGAGTTGCGCTGCAAGGCAATATGGACCCAACAATGTTGTACGCTTCTCCTCAAAGAATACGCGAAGAAGTTTCCTCGATATTGGCGAGTTACGGCAATGGTAGTGGCCATGTGTTCAATCTTGGTCACGGAATTACTCCCGAAGTTAACCCTGAAAACGCGCGGGTATTCATTGAATCAGTGCATGAATTATCGGCTAAGTATCATCAGGATTGACCGGTTGTACGAGGCTTTTAAGCTCACTTTGGCGGATAATGGCTGAAGATTTCCTCTACAGCCCTATTCATTAGCAGAGTAATTTCCTGTGGAGATTCATCACTGGTCTTTACGGTTTTACTGCCACGCCATTTCAGCTTGTTGTCGCTAGCCCCCATCATATCGATAACAATCTGTGTTTCTTTAACAATTGTATCTCCTCCAAGAGGTAGGCTAAGTCCTATTCCTATGGATGAATGTCCGCCACCGCTGCCAAAACCGATGCTGCCTCGTGAACTGGATTGCTGATCATAGGTTTTTGAGGAAACTAGTAGACGTATCAAAACGTCAGTGGGTTGCTCCTCTGTCGCGGGGTTTAGGAATGAATTGGACAACGCTTTTTCCACGGCGTCTTGGGTGCGCTGCAGCATTAGCGGATCAACGTTCAGTCCATCATCCGTTTGACTACCACCGTGCCAGTCGTAATAGTGAAGTGTAGAAAAATCGGTATTGGTATCATAATCAACCATTACATTACTGCTTTGGCAGGCAGTGAGGCAAACAATGAAAGCGATTACGGCGCATAGTCTGGTCAATATCAAAGGTGTTTTCATGGTTGGCACTCTGGATTTGTGTGTTTGGGTTATGTGCGCTAACAAGTGATGGTTGCTGTCAGCATGATATAAACTATTCACAGTATTCTACCCGTTTTCAATAGCTTAGCGGTACACGGGAAGTTGTTGAAAGAAATGGTGCCAGTTAGGCTGTGGAGTCTGACTAAATAGTGGTCAGTTATTGTGAAATACAGGATGGCCGCATGGTTGCATTACAATTTGGGTGTGTTTGTCGCGTTGCTTTAGCTGTTGTGATGTTGGCAACTTGGCAGCCTGTATTCGCCGACCCTGCACAATTCAGTGGTGTGGCAACCCGTGGTAATTTGTCGGTATGGCGCGCTAATCATCAAAACGGAGCGGTGTCTTTGTGTAGTTTTGAAGGACATGCCGATCAACCTGATTGTTATCCATGGAGCGCCAGCGAGCCCATTGGAAAGTTTGACATTATTCAGGGTGATGATGTGCTGTCGACTTGGCGTATCAACGTGATTACAGGTGACGTATCTCTCTGTGAATATGACGAAATTTCTGCCCCGCCTATCTGTACCCCCTGGAGTAAGAACTAGTGAACCTCCAATCTGTTTTATAGCCCAGCTACATGCATTCTTGTGTTGTCGCCATTGTCTCAAGCGACTATAAAACCGACGTTAATTCGCTAAACGCATGATGGAATACCATTGGATTCTGTAAAAACTCGAACATGGCTAGTTGCTGCGAATTGTTGTTTAATATCAATTCTGTTTCCCTATTTTTTGTCTAAGGATTATCGTGAATGAAGATGGCTAGCCTGCTTTCCCTGTGCCTGATATTACTGTTATCTTCCTGTGTTACATCGCCTACCGGGCGTTCGCAAATGTTGTTAATGCCCGAGGGACAAATGAATCAAATGGGCGTGGCTGCGTTTGACGATTTGAAGACCACGGCAAAAGTGAATAGCGTTACCACCACTAATCGCTATGTTTCGTGCGTAGCTAATGCAATAACATCAGCGCTTCCAAGTAAAGATCAGCGCCAGTGGGAGGTCGTGGTTTTTGTTGATGATTCGGCAAATGCGTTTGCCTTACCGGGAGGAAAGATAGGCGTTAACACCGGCTTGCTGAATATTGCGGTTGATCAGAACCAACTAGCGGCTGTCATTGGGCATGAAGTGGGCCATGTATTGGCTCAACACGGTAATGAGCGGATGTCGATGGAGTTTGCCACCCAAACAGGCGCTCAGCTAGCGGGAGCCGTGTTGGCTGATACCCATCAAAAGCCTTTGTTAATGGCCGCTATGGGCTTGGGTATTCACTATGGGTTGAAATTACCCTATAGCAGAACGCATGAAGCCGAAGCCGATATGATGGGGTTGGAGTTAATG
>CAYNZI010000412.1:3134-3364 GCA_964401565.1 uncultured Spongiibacteraceae bacterium | reverse complement strand
AGTTCGAATCTGGCCCCCGCTACCAATTTATTGTCTGTTGCCGGTATGTTAGAAGTATCGGTCAGCTGAAGAATTAGGCCCCTTTTATAGGGGCTTTTTATTAACTGCAGTATTGTCGTCGGAGTGATGGCGATACCTGCTTGAGAAATGGGCTTTGTGCCCATTTTTTGTTGGTGGGTCGGCTGTACGACTGCCAGGAGTAATTGATGGCCGGTAAAGACATACTGCTT
>CAYNZI010000412.1:0-3124 GCA_964401565.1 uncultured Spongiibacteraceae bacterium | reverse complement strand
TTTAGTGGTGCCCGTGGCTGAGGCTTTGGGCTACCAGTTGTGGGGGGTCGAATACCTGTCTCATGGCAATCAATCAGTGGTGCGCATTTATATTGATAGTCCCGATGGGATTGATGTTGATGATTGCGCAAAAGTTAGTCGGCAAGTTGGTAGCGTATTTGATGTAGAAGATCCAATTATGGGTGAATATACGCTTGAAGTATCTTCGCCGGGCATGGATCGTCCGCTGTTTACGCTGGAGCAGTATCGCCCTTATGTAGGCGAGCAAGTAAAAATTAAATTACGCACTGCATTTGACGGACGCCGGAATTTTTTGGGTCGAATGACTGGAATTGAAGGCGATGATATTGTTGTCGCAGTGGATGACGAAGAGTATTTACTGCCATTTGAATTGATTGATAAAGCGAATGTTGTGCCGGGTTTTTAACGGAACAACAGACGTAGTTGAGTTTAAACTATTTATTGCTGAGCTTGCTGAAAAAGCTCTGTTGAAACGAGGCAAACAATGAACAAAGAAATATTGTTGGTAGCTGAAGCTGTTTCCAATGAGAAGGGAGTTCCTCGGGATATTATTTTTGAGGCTATTGAACAGGCTTTGGCCACGGCGACAAAAAAACGTTTTGACGAAGACGCCGATATCCATGTCAGCATAGATCGCGAGACGGGTGGTTATGACACGTTTCGCCGTTGGGAAGTTGTTTCCGATGATGAAATGGCGTTGCTGGGTACTCAGTTCACTACTGAAGAGGCGGCCGAAAAAGATACTTCTTTGCAGATTGGTGATGTATATCAAGAGCAAATTGAGAATATCGGCTTTGGGCGTATTGCGGCGCAAACAGCAAAGCAGGTTATCGTACAAAAAGTTCGCGAAGCAGAGCGTGCCCAGGTTGTTGAAGAATATGAAGGCCGTGTAGGCGAGCTGATAAGCGGTACTGTTAAGAAGGTTACCCGCGACAATATTATTGTCGATCTGGGTAATAACGCCGAGGGTTCTTTGCCGCGTGAAGAATTAGTTGGCCGCGAAGTATTTCGTATGGGTGATCGAGTTCGTGCGATTCTTCAAGACGTTCGCCCCGAAGCTCGTGGTCCGCAACTGTTCTTGAGTCGCGCTTGCTCTGAGATGTTAATTGAACTGTTTAAAGTTGAAGTCCCTGAAATTTCAGAAGAAGTTATTGATATTCGTGCGGCTGCTCGTGACCCTGGTTCGAGGGCGAAAATAGCGGTTAAAACCAACGATGGTCGCATTGACCCCGTGGGTGCATGTGTCGGCATGCGTGGATCTCGAGTGCAGGCTGTGTCGGGTGAGCTGGGTAATGAGCGAGTTGATATTATTTTGTGGGATGACAACCCCGCCCAGTTAGTTATAAACGCCATGGCTCCCGCAGAAGTAGAGTCTATTGTTGTTGACGAAGATTCTCGCTCCATGGATGTCGCTGTTGCCGCCGATAATTTGGCACAGGCAATTGGGCGAAGTGGTCAGAATGTTCGGTTGGCGAGCGATTTAACCGGTTGGACTATCAATGTGATGAGCGTCGAAGACGCCTCAGAAAAGCATGAAAAAGAATCTGGCGCAATCATTAGCGAATTCATGGAAAGCTTAGATGTTGATGAAGATATAGCCGAAGTGTTAGTTGATGAAGGTTTTGCTTCGCTGGAAGAGGTCGCCTATGTTCCGTTGGAAGAAATGGCCGGCATCGAAGGTTTTGATGAAGACATCGCTGAAGAATTACGCGCTCGAGCAAAAGATGCCTTGTTAACTCAGGCTATTGCTAGTGAAGAGCAGCTGGGTGAAGTTGAGCCGGCAGAAGATTTGTTGACAATGGAAGGCATGGAGCGACATTTGGCTTTTGTTTTAGCGAGCAAAGGTATTATTACCATGGAAGATCTGGCTGAGCAGGCCGTAGAAGATTTAATGGATATCGAAGGTTTGGAAGAAAAACAAGCCGGTGAATTAATCATGACAGCGCGTGCCCCTTGGTTCGCTGAAGCTGAAGAAGCAGAGAATCAGCAGTAGCGGGCTGGTATCATATTGGTACTGAGATAGGTACGGGAGAAGACTGAATGGCAGAAGTTACTGTAAGCCAACTTGCCGATGTAGTTGGTGCGCCAGCTGATCGATTGTTGACACAGATGAAACAAGCAGGCTTGACACATACCTCAGTAGATGAGGGCGTGTCTGATGAAGATAAAAAGATACTGTTGTCGTTTCTGAAATCCAGTCATGGAGAGGAAACAGCGGATGCACCAAAGAAAATAACGCTGAAAAGAAAGACGTTAAGTACGCTTAAGACTAGCGGAAGCCAGGGGCGAAAAACGGTTAATGTAGAAGTCCGTAAGAAAAGAACCTATGTCAAACGTGATCCTTCGGAGTTAGTAGCTGAAGAGGCTGACAGGCTGGCTCAAGAAGGGCTTTCCGGCACTGAAGCTGATGCTGGAGCGGCATCTGAGATCGCAGCAGAAGCGGGTGTAGAGTCGCCGCAGGCTGAGCCAGAAATCAGGGCTGAGGAAGAAATGGTACTGGTTGCTGAAGAGCCGCTGGATAGATCGCAAATGGATCCGGAGGTCCTGCGACAGCAGGCCGCGGTGAAGCGTAAAGACAAAGAAGCTAAAGATAAGGTATTGCAGGAAGCGGCAATAGCGGCGAAGAAAGCTGATCAGGCGCGAGTTGCCAGCGTCAAAACAGCAGCGGCCCCGGCCCCTTCAGCTGATGATAAGCAGCCAGTTCGTGTTCGTCGACATGATGCACCTGCACCCGCTAAAGAAGAAGAGCGTCCTGAAAAGAAGAAAACGCGTAGTAAACTAGCGCCAAAAACTCGCGGTAAGAATCGTACGCACAATATTAAAAATGTTGATGCGTTTGTCGATAACGATGGCCTTGATTCGCGCGGTCGTCGACGACAGAAAGTATTGAAACTGCCTGCGGGCGCAAAGACGCACGGTTTCGCGCGTCCTACGGATAAAGTCGTGCATGAAGTAGCCATTCCCGAAGCAATTCTGGTGACAGAATTAGCACAGCGCATGAATCTCAAAGGTGTTGTTGTTGTCAAAGAGCTGATGAAGCTTGGTGTTATGGCAACGATCAACCAGAGTCTCGATCAGGAAACCGCGCAATTAGTGGTGGAAG
>CAYNZI010000411.1:0-3373 GCA_964401565.1 uncultured Spongiibacteraceae bacterium | reverse complement strand
ATGACAGTGGTGATTCGTCGGCAAGGATATCTAGAATGGTGATTGAAAATCAGATTGAAGATCGGCTTTCCGTGGCTGATCGAGGGTGTTGTGGGCTAACTCCAGAAGAGGCAGCACTTCTCCAGTCGGCGGAAGAAGAACTCGAAAGAGCAAAAGAAAGTTACGACAAACTGGCTTCGTTACTTCAGAAAAAGAATGACTTTCAAATGCTGAAAAGGCGGAAGCGTAAGAATAAGCGCAAAAAGGGCGTGGCTGTACTGGAGCCAATCGAATCCGATGCCAATTTAAATCAGCGCAGAGCTTCTTCTTCATTGTTGAAGCGCTTTGAACGGATGTCTGCAAAGGCAGCTAAAAGCAGGCAAAGCTGTCACTTGTCCGATGATGAGCTGGTTCAATTGTATCGCTCTAGTGAAACCATCATTCGTTTTTCTGCCCACTTGGATATTGGACTGAGGAAAGCAGTAATTTGGCTGAGAAAAGCCGGAGTAGATGTGATCGAAGAAGTTGCTAAAGAATGGGACGGAGGGAGTTCACTGCGTAAACTTAGCAAAAAACATGGGCCATTGCCCCAGACAATCTCGAATTGGATCAAATCCACGGGGCGTCAAGTTAAGCCAAGGAATTCGAATAAAAAGTATGATGAGAAACGTATTAGAGAGCTTTGCGATGAGCAATGGCCAACCAATAAAATCGCAAAAAGTATGGGCTTGTCCTGGGCGACAGTTCAACGAATTATCGATGGCTGGTAGATTCTATATAGTTGATATGAACAGGCAATAATGGTTCGCTACTGGCCCAAACTAAAGGCAAAAAATCGATAAAGTCGAAGTTCGGCTTAATTCCAGTAAATCCTATAATTCTACTAATAGTCGTTCACTCATTCAATATTTAAGCGTGTAGGTTGCGGTGTTCGTATTGTGAACAGCAATCATGCAGGTGCGGATGGGTGGTATAAGTTTCCACATATTGCAGAGCGTTCAATGAAGAAATACACCTTGGAGGCTTTATTACCACTAGTCACTCACTCGGCAAATAGATATTACTCCATACAGAAAATTCTGAGTATCTGAAAAGAGATCCATCGTGCCAAATATAGAAAATATTGATTTTTTTGACGAAGACGCTCTTTTAGATCGGTTGTCTGATGGCCTACGTGAAACACGAAAAGAAGTGGTGTTTGTTGTAGGTGCGCCGTTGACTGCGCCGGAAGACGCAGGCGAGTCCGGTGTCCATAATGTCATCGACATGATCGATGATATTCGGAGTAGATTTCCTGAAAATTCTTCCACGCGCGTCACTTTTGAGAGCAATGTCGCCGGATCGCCTAACCAATATCAGGCCGCATTTCACTTCTTGCAAGGTAGAAGGGGGCAGGATACCTGCAACCAAGTTGTTCGCAATGCGGTTTTACATGCTCGCAATAGTTTTGATGGACAGGAGGCTGCTAGCCTTGATGTCAGCGTTCTAAATAACGAGCAGCTCAGCCAAATTGATACCGATGACCAAGGTTGGAATTTAACGAGGGGCGTCGAAGGACTAGGGCAATTGATCGTTGAGCAACCTAGTATTTTTGGCAAGGCGATCCTTACTTCAAATTTTGATCCATTGGTCGAGGTGGCTATCCGTCGTGCTGGCGGAAGTGTTTGGCAAACCTCACTTGTCAACGATGGTGACATAGGTAACACTCACGCAGATGGCTGTCGCATCATCCACTTCCACGGCTATTGGCATGGAAGTGACACTTTGCACACTGGGATGCAATTACTCCAAACACGCCCAACTCTCAAATCTTCGCTGCTTGAATATTTGAAGGACAAACTGGTGGTTGTGGTTGCCTATGGTGGCTGGGAAGATATTCTCACATCAGCGCTCAAAGATTTGGCAGGGAACACTGCAGCTTTTCCTGAAGTACTGTGGACTTTTTACGACACAACTCCTGTGATTCCGGAACACCTTCGCTCAGTATTGCAGCCTGGGTTGAATCGAGGCCGAGCAAGCTTATACGCTGGGATCAATTGTCATACGTTTTTTACCAGGCTGTTAAATAGGTGGCGTGATACTGAAACGCTAGAACCAGTTTTAACTGAATCTGATAGTGTACCATCGGGATATTCCGTTACCTCGAAAACGTTGAAGCAACTTGATTGCGACCGACCACCAAATATCGAAGCATGGGTCGGCCGTGAGGCCGAACTACGTTCTCTCGAAACCACACGTTCGCCAGTTGTCATCATTTCAGGTATAGGTGGACAAGGTAAATCACTTACTGCGGCCAAACATATTCAGAATACCTTTGCGTCGTCGGCAAGATACAGATTTTGGGACTGGCGTGACTGTAAAGAAGCGGCCGATAGCATACGCACTCAAGTCATTGCTGCGGTCGACCGGATTACGTCTGAAGAAACCACAAGTGAGATGCTGGTCGGAGCAAGCGATGCGGATTTGGCAGACTTGCTGGTGGAATACAGCGCCAATGCAAGGGCCATTTTTGTTTTTGACAATGTCGATCACTATGTGGATTTGGAAAACTTTAAGTTTGTGGACCTACTAGACAGATTGGTAAAAGGTTTTGCCAGTACAGAAACCACTAGCCAAATTATTTTAACGTGTCGCCCCCAAGTAAAATACACTGAATCGAGCATTATTACTATTTCTATGCCTGGGCTGAGTCTTGTTGAAACAGAAACTTTATTTCAAGAACGCTCAGTCCCTCCTGATCTTGCTAAGCCAGCAGACATCCAGTCGGCGCATGAAATGACGGATGGGCATCCTTTTTGGCTTGACTTGATGGCCGTCCAAGTCGCCCAAGTGCCCGGTGTTACGTTGGAAGGCCTTCTTGAAGATCTGCGACGCGGCCGAGAAGATAGCCCTAACATTCTTACGTCGATCTGGGCGCGTTTGGCAGAGAGAGAACAGACGCTACTGCGAATAATGGCGGAAGCTGTGCGGCCAGAAACAAAAGAGACTTTGGAGAAATACGTTTCGGCCAAGCTTCGGTATAACAAGTTTGATAAAGCCCTGAGGTCGCTTATTGGACTCAACCTTGTGGTGGTCAAGCCAGAAGTTAATGCGCCTGATCTCTATGATTTGCACCCCCTCGTTAAACAGTTTGTAAAGCAAACCTTCACTCGCGCTGAGCGAGTAGATTATATTAACCTGGTTATTGGACATTACCAAACCTTCATCAAGTCGTTGGAAAAGGTACTGGGATTCTCACTGCCCCTCCCGTTGCTTGGACGGTGGACACAAAAGGCGGAGTTGGAAATTGCGGCTCGGCAGTACCAGGATGCCGCACGCACCCTAACTGCGGCCAAAGATGCTCTTATTGGAGGTGGACACTCAGAGGAATTCGTCCGCGTCGCTCGGTTGTTTT
>CAYNZI010000410.1:0-3379 GCA_964401565.1 uncultured Spongiibacteraceae bacterium | reverse complement strand
AGTGAGTTTTCGGATGATCCTGGCTCGGCGAATAGTGCCGGAGATCTTGGTTTTACAACTGGCGATACCTTTCCCTCCGAATTTGAGGAGGCACTGTTTGCATTGTCGTTGGATCAACTATCTGCGCCCGTACAAACTGATGCGGGTTTCCATCTTTTGAAGGCCACTGAGATTAGAGGTGTTAATCTACCTTCGTTCAGTGAGCGTGAATCAGCAATTGAGCGACGGCTTCAACTGACTGCGGCTGAGGGCGAATTCGTTAAAACCGTTGAGGACTTGCGAGACCTGGCGTTCAATTCGGAGGGTTTGTCGGGACCGGCAGAAGATCTAGACTTAACGCTTCAGCAGTCCGATTTCTTGTCACGCTCTTCGGCTGCGGGGTCACTGGCCAACGCACAAGTTCTAACTGCTGCCTTCAGTAGCGCGGTAGTCATTGACGGTAATAACAGTGACGTGCTCGAGTTAGCGCCAAATCATTTTATCGTTGTCAGTGTTGTAGAGCACAGTGTGGCTAAAGCAAAACCCTTGTCAGATGTTCAATCGCTAATAGCGGCAGAACTCAGTCAGCAGCAAGCGACAGAGCTATCGTTGGAACTGGCGGCTAACGCGATTGAGGCAATGAAAGCGGGGAAAGCGGTAGCCGATATTGCTCTTGAAGGTGGTTACGAATGGCAGGTACAACAGAACGTTGCTCGCAGCTCTGCGTCAGTTGACTCCAGCTTGATGAGGGCTGTTTTTGCAATGCCTACGATCAATAACGGAGATGTTCGACGTGAAGCTGTAACGCTGGCTAATGGCGATGTTGCTGTCGTGCAATTAGAAGAAGTGGAAGAGGGCAGCTGGCAGCAATTCTCTAGTGCGGAACAGCGAGAACTGAAGTCGCAGCTTCAGCGCAATAGCGCCGAGAGCAGTATGAATGGGTTCCTTCAGTCATTGCGCTCACAGGCCGATGTTTCAATTTTGTAGCTTGATTCAGAGTTAATAATGGGAGTTAAATACGTGTACAAGATATTGACGTTAAATCAAATATCCTCGAAGGGACTGGATAAATTCCCTCGCGAAGACTACGAAATTGCCAGTGAGTTCGCTACCGCCGATGCGGTGTTGGTTCGCAGTCAAAAATTGCAACCCAATGACATCCAGCACTCGGTTCTGGCAATAGGCCGCGCCGGTGCAGGCGTTAACAATATTCCGGTTGATTATTGCACCGAGCAAGGAATACCTGTCTTCAACACACCGGGAGCCAATGCCAATGCGGTGAAGGAACTTATCGTGTCTGCTCTGACGCTCGGTTCTCGAGGTATTCTCGAAGGAATAGAGTACGTCAATACATTGGGTGATTTAACGGATGGCCCGGCCTTGAGTAAATTACTCGAGAAAGAAAAAAAACGTTTCAAAGGAAATGAGCTGGCGGGGAAAACGCTGGGTGTGATTGGCCTGGGAGCCATTGGGTCAATGGTTGCCGATACCGCTTTAGCGCTCGGGATGAGAGTTGCAGGCTATGATCCAGCACTGTCGGTAGACGCCGCGTGGCGCCTATCCAGCGAAGTTGAAAAAGTCGATAACATTACATCGCTGGTGTCTCGTTCCGATTTCATCACCCTGCATCTTCCTGTATTGGATGCGACGCGGGGAATGATCAATAAGGAACTGCTGTCACACCTAAAAAAGGGTGCGGTTTTGCTAAATTTTGCCCGTGAAGAAATTGTCGATACGGCCGCTGTTGTCGAAGTATTGGACAGCGAACAACTGTCAAAGTATATTGCTGACTTTCCAACTCCCGCGCTAATTGGCAAGAGAGGGGCGGTGCTTACACCACATATCGGTGCAAGTACCGATGAGGCTGAAGAGAACTGCGCTGTTATGGCTGCGCTTCAGTTAAAGGATTTTCTTGAAAATGGTAACATAAAAAATTCCGTTAATTTCCCACTGTTGTATCTTGAGAGAACACAGCAAAGTGGTAGTGTGCGGTTATCGATAACCAACCGAAACGTCCCTAAAATTCTGGGAAGCATTCTTTCTATATTGGCTGATGAAAATATCAACGTAATCGATATGCTCAATAAAAGCCGGGATGATGTTGCCTACAATTTGATTGATTTGCAGTCGTCTCCGCCAGAATCGGTATTAGAAATAATGCGAAAAATTGACGGCGTCGTAAATGTGCGACTAATCGGTTAAGCTGATGACCCGCTACTCGAGGGAGTAGAGGGTTGCTGGTATGGCATTGTTGTGACGATGGCGTCATACTTTTACGTGGATCTGTTGCCTATGGCCTCGTCAAATCATTTCTTTACCTCCTCGGCGTTTGGACTGATTGTGGTGCTTTCAATCACCGCGTGTCAGCCCGCCTTTACAGTACACCAAACAGACTACTATGCCGGCCAGATAGGTGTGGTAAATTCCTTTGAAATCAAACGGCTTCGCAATACAGTGTTAAGCCCTTACAGTGATCTTGTGGTCGTTTCTCAATCGACGGGAAGTGATGATCTTGCGTCGTTCAGTCAAACAGTAGCCAGTGGCTTATTGCCCTATTTTCAATCCGTTGCCGGAGGCATTTCAGCCGATTCTCTTCAAAGTGCAAAAACCCGATCGCAGCAAAGCAATTATCATTACCTGATTTTTGTTCAAGTGACCAATACTGATTCTCTCTTCGCGTCGCAACCTCATGAAACTGGCGGCGAGAATTTTTCTGAAATAGATCTCCTGCTCACAGTTATCGACCTCACAAGTGGTGGTGTTGTTGACAAGATTACGCTGTCTTCTGACACCGGTTATTTTGATATTTTGGGGGATGATAAAGACGAGTTATTGGCAAAAGCGCTAAGCCAGATAGGCCATGCTTTATCGGGAGTCTAAGTGAATCTTAGTGAGCTGGAAAAACAGTCAAAAAACCTAGCGGTGCAGGCATCAGGGCCGCCCCTACATTTGTGGCACCCGGCGTTGAGCGGTGACATAGATATTGTCATCAAACGTAATGGTGACTGGTATCATGAAGGAACCTTGTTTGAGCGCCAATCACTGGTTAAATTATTCGCGTCAATTTTAAGACGAGAAGAAGACGGTGAGTATTACTTAGTGACGCCGGTCGAGAAATGGCGGATCACGGTTGAAGATAAGCCGTTAATTGTCGTTGATGTCGATTTTACTGATCTGTTGAGCGAGCATCAGAAAATCACCGTTACAACGAATATGGATAAAAAAATTGAATTGGGAGTCGATCACCCTCTAAAGGTTTTCACCGACAAGGACACGGGCGCTATCGATCCATGCGTTGAGTTAGACAATGGTTTGTCAGCGAAAGTTACTCGAACAGCGTTCTATCGAATAGCTGACCACGCTGTCGAAAAAACGGATCACTTTAGCGTGAAGAGTAATG
>CAYNZI010000409.1:0-3383 GCA_964401565.1 uncultured Spongiibacteraceae bacterium | reverse complement strand
CTTTTATTTGCGGCGGACAATACGATGGTATTGCACCACCGGACAATTTGAGAGCGTTAACACCGACATTGCCGGTAGCACATTGAAATTTTACCAAGGAGGTCATTTTTTTATGCTGCAAGACCCCGCAGCAATGAGCGACATTCTCGCATTTCTACAAGACTATCAATAAAACAAGGCGCCTTAATTAGTCGAGTTGGCGCACTTTACCAATGTACGGTAAATTCCTATTGCGCTGTGCATAATCAATGCCGTAGCCGACCACAAACTCGTCCGGGATTTCAAATCCCACCCAATTAGCACTCACATCAACTTCTCTGCGTGATGGCTTATCCAACAGCGCACACACAGCCAATCGACCAGGCTTTCGAGATGTTAATAAATTTACCACATGCTTCATCGTATGCCCCGTGTCAATAATGTCTTCGACGATGAGAACATCACGGCCTTCAATTTCCCCACGTAGATCTTTAAGAATGCGCACCTCTCGTGACGATTCCATACCGTCACCATAAGACGACGTTTCCAAAAAATCGACTTCAACCGGCAGATCAAGCTCTCGTACCAGGTCGGCGATAAATATGAACGACCCTCTCAACAGCCCGACGACTACCAGCTTTTCAGTGCCATTATAGAAGTCGGAAATCTCCCTTGCCAGACTCTCTACCCTTGCGGCAATGGATTTCGCGGAAATCATCTGGTCAATAGCGTAACTATCGTGATCCATCACTACTCTCTACATGAGTTGTTCGAAGACAAGAGAAACCTGAATCAACGTGAGATTCTCAGCAATCATTTCTCTGGTCGATTATTACGTGAATACCTGTATCGGAAATGCAGCGCTAGGCGGCAAACTGCTGACCCGCTTTTGCAGCCAACTCAAAAGCGTATTTTCGTTTATAGTGATCGAAAATTGACGACACTAGCATCAATTCATCAGCGTCCGTTTGTCGAATAAACTCAGCCATACCCTGTTCCACATCCGCTATTGTTCCAACGGCTGAGCAGGAACCCATCTGCGCAAGAACGGCTCTATCTTGAGGTTCCATCGACTCCTCAAAGTTGGCCACAGGAGGAGGCAGCTTACCCGGCGTACCTTTCCTAAGACTGATAAATGACTGCAATGCAGAGGAGCGCAAATAATGCGCTTCTTCGGCAGTATCCGCGGCGCAAATGTTAAAACCTAGCATCACATAGGGCTTCTCCAACTGCGCTGACGGCTTAAACCGATCTCGATATATATCAAGAGCCTGCATCATTTGCTGGGGTGCAAAATGCGAGGCAAACGCGAAAGGCAGTCCTAACATCGCCGCTAGTTCAGCACCAAACAAACTCGACCCAAGAATCCACATAGGTACATTTGTGCCTTCACCAGGAACAGCAACGACACGCTGGTTTTTGTCGGCGGGTTTGAAATATTGCTGCAATTCAGCCACATCTCTCGGGAAATCATCAGCGCTACCGTGCAGCGTCCGACGCAAAGCCTGCGATGTCACCTGGTCAGTCCCTGGTGCACGCCCCAAGCCCAAGTCAATACGCCCGGGATACAATGATGCTAGTGTGCCGAATTGTTCAGCAATAACCAACGGCGAATGATTGGGCAGCATGATACCGCCAGCACCAACGCGAATAGTCGAAGTCCCTCCCGCGAGATAACCAATAACGACGGATGTCGCTGCACTGGCAATACCCCGCATACTGTGATGCTCAGCAACCCAGTAGCGATTGTAGCCCAGCGACTCAGCATGTTGCGCCAAATCCAACGAGTTATGCAATGCCTCTCTGGGCGTACTGCCTTGGGCGATGGGAGAAAGATCCAGAATTGATAATTTTGTAGCCATGTTTTGTCCAGTATTTATGCGGGGAGCCACCTGCTAGTGTAATCACTCACACAGGCAGCTTATCACCAAATTCATTACCTGCTACACGCTGAAACCTTCTTCAGGCTCAGTCCGGCAAGATAGCCGTCAACGGCCCCGAGAGAGAACCCTTGTCGGCCAGTAATGTCGCGCTTTGCGCAGCTACATCATAAGCCTGTAACAGCCGATTAGTCTTAGCTTCTACTGCACCTTTCCAATTGGGATGGGTGAAGATGTAAAGTGCGTTCTGCTCCATGCTCTCAACCACCCATTTTCCAACAGTGTCTGCAGACATACCGCTGCTAATGGCCTCGCTAAGCTCATTTTTCAGCTCGTCGCCGGCGCTGGTTTGAACGTCATCTTGACCCGCTCCAGAAGGATGATTACGACGACTGTCGACGATTTGGGTATTCACCCATGCGGGGCACAAAACTGCCACACCGATTCCTTGAGGTACCAATTCCAAATTCATTGACTCTGAATAACCGACAACCGCAAATTTTGTCGCATTGTAGGGTCCCATTCCAACGGTGCCAACTTGGCCAGCAAGAGAAGCCGTATTAATAATGTAGCCACCTTCCCCATGCTCTTTGATCAGCGGCACAAATGTTTCGCAACCGTAAACAACACCCATCAGATTAACATCTACCGTCCACTTCCAATCTTCAATGGGTATTGACCCGGTCTCGCCGCTACCGCCACCGACACCGGCATTGTTGACAATCACATGAACTTTTCCGAAGGTTTCAATCGTTTTTCCCGCCGCGGCCCTAACCGCCTCAACATCAGAAACATCACAAACAACTCCTGCCACGTCCGCACCGCTTTCTTTAAGGCTGGCCACAGCTGACGCAAGCGGTCCCGGCTCGATGTCAGCCATCATCACCTTCATTCCCTTAGCCACAAACGCTCTCACTATACCCAGACCAATACCACTGGCCGCTCCAGTTACAAAGGCAACTTTTCCATCAAAACTCTTCATTTTTCCACCCCTATTTAGTTTCTACTGCTATCTACATTTTCGCTCAGTGAATAATCACTCACTAACAGCGTCGATTTCCGGAATTATAGGCTATTTAAAATAGCCCTGTCCCTATCGCTACTGACATAATGCGGTCAGTAGCGTTCATGCTATGCTGGGAAAAACCACATGGGGACAACACGATGAACAAGCTCTACATATTTCCACCTGGATTTGGCCTTAGGAATATAAGCCCATTTTGTTTAAAAATGGAAATGGCTCTTACACATCTCAATGTTGATTTTGAACTGGTAGAATTTAACGACCCGAGAAAAGCCCCCAAAGCAAAACTACCTTACATGGAACTTAACGGCGAAATCCTGTCCGATTCTGAAATCATGTTTGAACACCTTGACGATATCACCGACGGCAAGCTTTACCAGGGATTGACCGCTGAGCAAAAAGCCATCGGAATTGCCTTCTCGCGATTGGCGGAAGACCACTTATATTGGTTAATGGTGGCTAGTCGCTGGCTCGAAGACGACTGGTTCCCCCATGTAGTA
>CAYNZI010000408.1:0-3395 GCA_964401565.1 uncultured Spongiibacteraceae bacterium | reverse complement strand
GGCCCGAAAATACGAATCGGGGAGCTCCACAAGGATATCATTACTCTTGTTGATGGAGAGGAGATAATCCTTACGATAGACGATAGTCGCGCCAAAACTGACCACTGCATATCAGTCGGCTACAAGGCGCTGCCCGAATCAGTTGTGGTTGGAGACACTCTTCTGTTGGATGATGGCATGATGCAGCTGACGGTTTCGTCGATTGCAGGGGGTGACGTTCACTGTATTGTTAAGGTGGGCGGCGAGCTGAAATCACGAAAAGGGTTGAATCGACTGGGGGGTGGTTTGTCGGCGCCAGCAATTACTGAAAAAGATTTGCAGGATATTGATTTGGCCGTTGAATTGTCGTTGGACTATCTCGCAGTGTCCTTTCCTTGCTGTGCTGCAGACCTGGATCCGGTTAAAAGCCGATTGAACGATCTCGGGGCCAATATGGGGATAATCGCTAAAATTGAGCGGGCAGAAGCCGTTGCCGACGAACAGACGTTGAATGAATTAATTCTGGCGGCTGACGGTGTGATGGTCGCACGTGGAGACCTTGGCGTTGAAGTTGGGGATGCCCAGCTCATTGGTATCCAAAAGCGAATTATCAGGCAGGCAAGACGATTAAATCGTCCAGTAATTACAGCCACACAGATGATGGAGTCTATGATTAGCTCACCGGTACCGACTCGCGCCGAAGTATTTGATGTGGCGAATGCTGTATTGGACGGTACTGATGCTGTGATGCTCTCCGCGGAAACAGCAACCGGTAAATACCCACAGAAAGTAGTAGTGGCAATGGCTGAGGCCTGTTTGGGAGCAGAACAAGAGCCGGATACCCGAATCTCTGGTCACCGAGTGGATGATAGGGTCGGGGATATTAGCGAGTCCGTTGCGCTTTCAGCAATCTATGCCGCTAATCATTTAGACAATGTGAAAGCTAGTATCTGCCTGACAGAGTCTGGCGCGACGGCGTTGATCATGTCGCGGTTGAGTTCGAGCTTGCCAATATACGGAATATCACGGCACCCTCAGACGTGCCGAAGAATGGCGCTGTATCGGGGCGTTATTCCTATCTGTTGTGATGTCACATCCAATGATGAAGATATTTACCAACAGGTACTAACGACTGTCGCTAGTACCGGGGCTATTCATACGGGTGACAGGGTCATCGTTACCAGTGGTGATATCAAGGGCACTGGCGGGATGACCAACACACTTAAAATTTTACAAGTTAAGGAGCTTTAGGCTACCGCTGCTATGCTGTACGTATCCTCCACAATCAAGATACCTGATGATGAACTCGATTTTAGTGCTATTCGCGCACAGGGAGCGGGAGGGCAGAATGTTAATAAAGTGTCGACGGCAATCCATTTGCGCTTTGATGTTACGCTGTCTTCCCTGTCCAATGTTTATAAACAGCGGCTATTGGTCTTTAAAGACCAGCGTATTAATAAAGATGGAGTGATCGTGATTAAGGCTCAGCGATTTCGAAGCCAGGACAAAAATCGCGAGGATGCACTGAGTCGGCTGGCAGATTTAGTGCGGACGGCAACAACAGTCCCGAAAATTCGACGGGCGACAAAAGCAACGAAGGGTTCGCAGCGCCGGAGAATGGATACTAAAACTCAGCGCGGAAAGACCAAAGCCCTGCGTGGGAAACCCAGTATTTAGCCTTTATTAGTGGTTTTCAGGATCTATTAATGGTTAAAGTAATTCTGAACAGGGACGGACAAATCGTTAATTGACGTATACACTTATACCGATAATCAATTTACCCACGATACTACCGATATTACAGGACCGATAAGAGAACC
Source organism: uncultured Spongiibacteraceae bacterium (assembly GCA_964401565.1). GTDB lineage: Bacteria > Pseudomonadota > Gammaproteobacteria > Pseudomonadales > Dasaniaceae > Oceanicoccus. Next base: position 1,596 of record CAYNZI010000408.1, on the reverse strand, counting down.
GATGAGCGAATCAGATCTTCCATCACCAGTCGATTTTTTACCGACATATTCCCCTTTCGACAACATAGATAGTGAATTGTTAAGCGGTATCGCTGGGGAAATTGAGGTAAAAGTGGCGCAGCCCGGGTTTTGCCTGTTTGAGAGTGGTGACTATGACCCCGACGAAATATATTTGATCCGCGGGTCTATTAGTCTGATTGCCAGTGATGGTCGCGAAAGTACCGTCAATGCAGACAATACTCATATTCATTTTCCTATTGCGCGCTTGCGACCGCGAATGTACACGGCAAAGGCCAATTCTGAAATACAATATTTCATGATTAATGCGTCGGTGTTGGAAGAAATACAGCGTAGTACGGTCAATGCTGATTCCAGTGTGATGGTACAAGAGATGCAAGAGCAAGCGGGAGATGATGGACATTCACTACTGTATGAATTCGAACAGGAGCTGAACACCGGTCGTTTTGTGTTGCCAAGCCTGCCTGAAGTGGCTTTCCGAATTCGTGAGCTGATTGAAAATCCCGACTGCCGCATGGATCAATTGGCCAAGATGGTCAATGCAGATCCCGCGATTGCCACCAAATTGGTGAAGGTTGCCAATAGTGTTATGTACCGTGGTGTGAATCCTTGCGACGATACTCTGGCAGCGATTACACGATTAGGGTTGGTGACAACCAAGCAGTTAGTGACCAGTTTTGCTGTTTTGGGCTTGTTTAGAACCCAATCCAATATGTATAAAGATCATATGCAGAGGGTATGGCTGCAGAGTGTTGAGGTGGCTTGCTATAGCTATGTCTTGGCGAAACAACTCCCTGGATTCAATGAAGAGGAAGCCTTATTGGCTGGCCTTATTCATAGTGTTGGTGAAATTGTCGTATTGACGTATGCGGAACGGTTTTATGACTTGTCTACCGATGAAGATAGGCTCAATCAGCTAGTCACGAATTTACGTGGCAAGTTGGGCGAGATGGTGTTGACCAAGTGGGAGTTCAATGAGGAGCTGATTACTGTTGCTCGTGAATCTCACGATTGGATGCGTGGTGTTGATGAAATTACCGATGAAGAACCGGAATTTAGTTATTGTGACCTTGTTCAGGTCGCCATGCTTTACGCGCTTCAGGGAGAGTCGAGTAATGCATTATTACCAGAAATGAGTTCAATTCCCGCCTTTAATAAGCTGAAAAAACGTCAACTTAGCTCAGAGCAAACGACTAAAATTATTCAGGAAGCTCACGAGCAAATTGCAGATCTGCGCGCTTTATTTTCATAAGGTATAAGGCATAACCTGGCATTGCAAATGTCAGGGGTAAATAGACACGCTACCCCTGACATTGACACATAATTTCATCACTGAGTTTTCTCTCTGCACGTTAGATATTCTTGCGTATTTTATGCGGCCAGTTTCCATGCAACGGATAGCGCGTTGGTGCGTATAAAATATTCTGCAGAATAGCAGCGTCCGTTGGCGTCAATCGAGGCGGCGTGGACAATGGCTTGGATATCACCTCTATTGTCATATATGGCCGTTTCGTAGCCTTTGCCTTTTACGGTGTTCGTGGTGATGTCGGCCAAATGTAGACGAAACTGGCGATAGTC
>CAYNZI010000407.1:0-3412 GCA_964401565.1 uncultured Spongiibacteraceae bacterium | reverse complement strand
GCTATCTGCTCCAACGTGTTTAAAACCATCGCTGTCGGTTTTAACCTGATGCCAAACCTATCATCAATTTTATAAATAACTTGCATCGATAACATTGAGTGACCACCTATATCAAAAAAGTAACTATCGAGACTAACATGTTCTATACCAATCGCCTCTTTCCAAATTTCTGCCAATGCCTTTTCTATCGGCGTATTGGGCTCAATCAGCTCATGGTCTTCAGCCTGAGCTTGGTAAGGGTCGGGTAAAGCCTTGCGATCTATCTTCCCATTAGGCGTTAATGGCATTGCATCAAGCTCTACCAACATCTGGGGGATCATATAATCCGGCAGGTAATCTCTTAGATACCGCCTCAGGTCTGTCATCGTCAAATGCTGATTTCCGTCAAAACGCACATAAGCAACAATGCGCTTATCAACCGGCGTATATTCTTTTACCGCGACTGCACACTCGGCTACAGTTTCATTCTTAATGATGACCGATTCAATTTCACCTAACTCAATACGGTAGCCACGGACTTTCACCTGATTATCTATCCGTTGCACATATTCCAAGTTGCCCGTTTCAAGTAAACGAACAGAATCACCTGTTTTATAAAAGAGCTCATCATCAAGTGAAGGTACATTGACAAAAGCAGCTTCTGTTAAATCAGGTCGATTCATATAACCATGCGTCACTCCTTGCCCGCCAATATATAACTCACCTTCTACGCCAATCGGTTGCTGCTGCCCCTGCTCATTCAAAACATAGCATTGAGTATTTCCAACTGGACGACCAATAATGTTTGAGCGATCTGGATTAACTATGCCCCCAACTGAATAGACTGTAGTCTCAGTGGGCCCATACATATTCCAAACTTCTGTACATAAGTCTGTCAACGTTTGTGCCAAATCCGAGGGAAAGGGTTCACCGCAGCACATAATCATAATATCGCTACCCTTCCAATCAGCAGCAACCAAGCTACGCCAAGTACTTGGTGTAGCTTGCATCACAGTAATTTCATGCTTCTGAATAAGTTCTTTTAGCTCTTCACCATCCCCTGCTGCATCATCACTGGCAATAACCGTTGTGCCGCCAACGACCAAAGGTAAATATAGCTCCACTACTGCTATATCAAATGACAGGGTGGTAATCGCCAGTAGGCGATCATCTACTTTAAAACCTGGCACCTCCGTCATCGACACTAAAAGGTTGACAACCGAGCGGTGAGGAACCTGGACACCTTTTGGAAGACCGGTCGATCCCGAAGTAAAAATAACATAAGCAATACTTTCAGGGTCTATCTCAGGTAGTGGGGAGCTGCTGGAAGAAGACTCTGAAATACTAGCCCACTGACCATCTATAGAGAGCAATTCATGCTTGAAGTAGTCGATATCTTCTTTCACCGAATCACAGCAAATCACCAATCGGACATCGGCCTGCTCAGCCATATACGCTAAACGTTCTTTGGGGTAGGCAGGATCCATTGGGATATAGCAAGAGCCAGCCTTCAAAACACCTAACAAGGCCACTAACATATCGCTCCGGCGCGCCATGCTAACACCCACACTACTGCCCGCCTCTACACCTTGGTCAATCAAATAATTCGCTAAAAGATTAGAGCGTGTTTCTAACTCGGTATAAGTTAACTGTCCATCCACTCCCACTACAGCAATTTCATTTCCTCGAGCAGCAGCCGTCTCAGTAATCAAGCTATGTAACGTCGCCCCATGCGGTAAGTCTACTGCAGTTTGATTCATCTCCTGATATAGTTTTTTCTCATCTGAAGTTAAAATGGCCGAACCCCTAAAATCAGATTTAGAATTATCCGTTAGCACATTCAGGAACGACGAAAAATGCTCACTAAATCTGGCGATGGTCGATTCAACAAAAACATCCGTATTATACCAAATCAGACCAGACAAACAGCCATCCTCTTCGTTCTGCCATATCCATACGTGTATATCATACATTGCACCTCCCGAATGAACAGGCAGAAGCTCCGAATCAAGACCCGAAAATTCAACACCTGCAGGAGGCTCCTGAAAAATTAGTCCCACCTGAAACAAAGGATTATAACTTAAGTCTCTTGCAGGGCTAACAGCATCGACAATGACATTAAGCGGCACATCCTGATTATCATAGGCTTCGAACATGACATGCTTAACTTCAGAAATCACGTCCTCAAAACTTGTACAAACAGCCAAGTTAGTTGCTAGGGGTAAGGTATTAATAAAACACCCAATGACATCATCAAGCTCGTCTTCATTCGCGCGATTAGCGAAAGGAGTGCCGACAATCACATCGTCTTGTTTACTGTAACGACTCAGGAGAATACAGAAATTCGACAGCAAGGTGACATACAAAGAGACCGCATTTTTACTACTAAAACGCACCGCCTTTTCCGATGTTTCCACGCCAAGGTCAAACAGAAACTGTGCACCCCTACCAGAAGCTACAGCTGGCCTGGATTTATCCAGCGGTAAATCCAATACCCCGGAGAAGCCTTCCAATCGTTTCTTCCATACTTCGATTTTTTGACTGTAGTCGGTCTCTTGCAACTTCAACCAGCTAACATAATCAACAAAATGTAACCGTGGTGTTGCGAGCTGTGGAGTTTGTCCCTGACGAAGACCATTATAGGCAACCTCCAGCTCTCGCATCAGTTGCATGAGGGCTGTGTGGTCAACGGCAATATGATGTACATTCAACATCACCACATTATCTTCGGCGCTGACATTATATACATGACAACGCATCACGCAGCCGTGGCGTAAATCAAACGGAGCACTGGCCGCTTGCGCTAATACCTCATTCAAGCTGACTTCTTCAACATGACTTTGCTGAAGGTCTATCTGGACTGAATTGGAAATGATCTGAATCATTTCCTCCTCATTCTCGCCATAGTTGGTTCTCAAAACCTCATGACGCTCAGTCAGTAAAGTTAACGCATCTCGCAATGCGTCAATATCCAGAACGCCTCGATAACGCATTGCCAGCGGAATGTTGTAGGCAGCATTATTATCAGTGACTTCATGAAGAAACAATAATGCCGATTGAGTTGGCGACAATGAAAACTGGAAAGTACTGTCATTGCCTGACTGCGCCAGATAAGCATCACCCCGAACGACAGGCTCAATATGATGCCCTTCCGTTATATTAGCTTGCTTGGTACCAGCCCCGTTTTTCACGCCGGCTATCTCAGACCATTCACGAATGGTTGGACAATCAAATAACTTTGATAACGGTAAAGCAGCCCCAAGCTCTTTCTTAGCTTTTGTTGCAAGCTGGGTTAACAATAATGAATGGCCACCCAGCTCAAAGAAATTATCCTGCACACCAATATTTTCAATGCCTAGTGCGGCAGACCAAAGAATTGCCATTTTTTCTTCGAAGGGGTTTTGCGGCGCCTCATAATCTGCGTCGAGTGTTG
>CAYNZI010000406.1:0-3420 GCA_964401565.1 uncultured Spongiibacteraceae bacterium | reverse complement strand
GCCAGCATGTGGCTACAGGGCATGTCCCGCATGGTGTGGCCAATAGTTAATTAGTGGATATAATCAACTTTGTTATAGGGAATCGTGTGGAAATCAGACGTCCCTCACAAACCGCTTATCCTCTACCTGCGTGTTCAAATTTTACTGCTATTCTGAAACTACTTATCCAATAGAAGCTTTTTTTAGGTGTAGCTATCTATGATCCAAACAATTCTTTTCGCAACCGATATGGGCCTTCATACCCATTATTTACTCCATCACGTCAATGAAATGGCAGGGCAATACAATGCAAAAGTGATCGTAGTTCACGTCATGGAGCCGCCCGGCAGTTTGGGCGATGCCATGGTGAAGTCTTATCAGATGGATGGCGATGATTCCGAATTCAATCAGGAGGGCATCAGTCGTATCGCAGACGGCGTAAAAACCCGTATCATCGATATCCTTGAAGAGGAATTTATGGATGGCCAGCAGGGTCTTTCGCAAGTTCGAGACGTGCGAGTCGTAGCGGGTAAGCCCGTTGAGATTATCCTCCAAGAAGCGCGTCAGTGTAATGCAGACCTCATCATACTGGGTAGCCATGGACAGGATACATCAAGCCCTCATATATTAGGGTCGGTCACCTCCAGGATCCTCCAAACCTCTCGTGTCCCTGTGTATATGGTTCCGCTTGTTCGCAGTTATCGTGACCAGACCGCCGCTTGCTAGCGAGTGTGGCAAAATCACTGGAAGTTATCTTTCTCTGGGATAAATCAGTTATATAGGTTATGGTAAAGTGTGATTAAAAAATCGGTACATCTGATCTAGAATCGTCTTTAGATTGTAGCTGTAAGATACTGAATATATAAGAATAACTGAGTATCAGGAGCGGTCCATGAAACTTCAGCAATTGCGCTATATTTGGGAGGTGGCTCACCACGACCTTAATGTCTCTGCTACAGCGCAGAGCTTGTTCACCTCTCAGCCAGGCATCAGTAAGCAGATTCGATTACTTGAGGACGAATTAGGTGTTGAGGTTTTTTCACGCAGTGGCAAGCACCTGACTCGCGTCACGCCGGCGGGAGAGGCCATCCTTAAAACGGCCGGTGAAATACTTCGAAAAGTAGACAGTATAAAGCAGGTGGCGCAGGAATTTAGCAACGAGAAAAAGGGCAGTTTGTCCATTGCCACAACTCATACTCAGGCCCGCTACGCACTTCCCAACACTATTCAAACATTCATAGAAACCTATCCCGAGGTTTCTTTGCATATGCATCAGGGTACCCCGATGCAAATCTCAGAACTTGCCGCTGACGGCACCGTCGACTTTGCTATTGCAACGGAAGCGCTGGAGTTGTTCAGTGATCTGATCATGATGCCGTGTTACAGCTGGGATCGTGCCATTGTTGTGCCCAAGGGGCATGCACTCACACAAAAATCAGTATTAACACTAGAGGACGTGGCTGTACATCCTATCGTTACCTATGTGTTTGGATTCACTGGCAGATCCAAGTTGGATGAAGCTTTTATCGACCGAGGGTTGGCACCGAAAGTCGTATTCACCGCTGCCGATGCAGATGTTATTAAAACCTACGTCAGGTTAGGCCTTGGAATAGGTATCGTGGCAAAAATGGCCTATGACGAAGAGCTGGACAGCGATCTAGTGGCGCTGGACGCCAGTCACTTGTTTGAAAGTAGTATCACTAAAATCGGGTTTCGTCGCGGCACGTTTTTGCGAGGATTTATGTTCGATTTTATTCAGCAATTTGCACCTCATTTGAGTCGTGAGGTTGTTGAAGAGGCTTGCCGACGCCACACTAAGTTAGAATTGGACGAGTTATTTAGCGGCATCGAGCTTCCCGCTTACTAAGTATCCGTTTGTATTCAGGTATTGCCGTGGGAATACCTGTTGACGGTCTTTATTGAGTTTTATTCACCGCGATTGCTGCAGTCTTCTGGCGTTCCCTTATCTTCCTGCTACAATGCGCCGCCTATGTCTACCTACACGTTGCTCACTGCCTATTCTCTCGCTATCGTCCTTGTTTCTCTACTGGGAGGCTGGCTGCCGTCGCGAATACGAATGACACATACCGGCACTCAGGTGCTGATGAGCTTCGTCGCTGGACTCATGCTCGGCGTTGCCTGTTATCACTTGTTACCCCATGCCATTATGACATTGCCGGGAGAAAACCGCGTGGATCAGGCCGTGTGGTGGATGATGATGGGGTTACTGCTGATGTTCGTTTTGTTACGAGCATTTCATTTTCATCAGCATGGCCCCATAGAGCAAGATAGTGACGGTTGTGCGTCTGATCACGGTCAGAGCCATGATCATGATCGCGGTGTTTCAGGCATTAGTGCGTTCAGTTGGACTGGCGTGGCGTTGGGGTTGGCGTTGCATACACTGATAGATGGTGTCGCCCTCGGTGCTGCAATGCAGGCAGGGGCATCAGACAGTGCGCCATTCGGTTTATTAGGTTTGGGGGTGTTTGCAGCTATCTTTTTGCATAAGCCATTGGATTCCATGTCGATTACGTCGTTAATGATTGCCGGTGGTTGGAACGCCCGGTCCCGTTTGTTGGTTAATCTGGCGTTTTCTGTCATGTGCCCGCTGGGGGCGTTATTGTTTTTCGCCGGTATCGAATACATTCCTGTGGATGCCAACTGGTTGGTCGGAGTTACCTTGGCATTTTCGGCAGGTGTATTTATTTGTATTTCCCTTAGTGACTTGTTACCTGAGGTGCAGTTTCATTCTCATGATAGAGCTCGCTTAACAATTGCGTTGCTCGCGGGAGTGGTCGCCGCTTATGGTGTGGGTTTGATGGAGCCGTCACACGACGATTTCTCTCATCCCCCGGCCATCGAATTGGAGGGTCACCGTTAACATCTCCGTCACGTATCTTGCGTAGTTTGCCCATTCCCTGTAAATTGTCGCGCGTCAAAATCATCATTTTATCAACTGTCATTGGAGCGTCATTGTGGAAATAGCCTGTCTTGATCTTGAAGGGGTATTGATACCTGAAATCTGGATTAACTTTGCCGAAAAAACCGGTATCGACGCGCTAAAAGCGACTACGCGTGATATTCCTGATTACGACGTTTTGATGAAGCAACGATTGAAGATTTTGAATGAGAACGGCTATGGGTTGCCAGATATTCAGGCTGTTATTAGTGAGCTGGAACCTATGGACGGTGCTCTGGAGTTTTTGAATTGGTTGCGTGAACGTTTTCAGGTTGTGATTTTGTCGGATACCTTTTACGAATTCGGTATGCCGTTTATGAAACAACTCGGATATCCAATGCTGCTCTGTCACAAGTTGGAGGTCGATGGCAATGGCAAGGTTGTCGACTACAAGTTGCGCCAGTCCAATCCTAAGCGGCAAGCTGTCATTGGATTTCACTCAATGTATTACCGCACTATCGCCGCCGGTGACTCATACAACG
>CAYNZI010000405.1:0-3423 GCA_964401565.1 uncultured Spongiibacteraceae bacterium | reverse complement strand
GGTTTGTGCGGCTAATTGACGTTGTTCTTCAGTGCTAACTTGGCCTGCGACTAAGGCAATACCGTTGTAGCTAATGACGACGATATGAGCCTGCGCCAAACCTGGATCAGCTTTATCGATATTGACCAGAGCCTTTGTTTCAATGATTTCGTCGTCGAGGAATGAGCCTGTTGTTCTCTCATCTTTGTCGTCGGCGATAGGGTCATCCGTCGTTGCTGACAGTATTGAACTGCAGCCTTGAATTGACATTAACAGCAGCAGGGCGGTAGAAAAATAGATGTTTTTGTTCACTGTGTTTGGTGGCTCCCAAATAAATGTTGGTCTATGAGTTCAGAACAATAATTAACTATTTGCAGTTGTGTTTCTATAATTCTGGCTTTGCTGTCGCTGGGGATTGGCAGTTCAATATCTTCAGGTTGCAATAAAGCAGAGAAGTCATTGCCTAATTGGTTACTCAAACAAATGACTGACATTTCCCGGTCGTGCGCAGCTTTAATGGCTTCAAGAGTGGTGCCTGAGTTGTCGCCGTTAGAAATGACAAACAAGAGGTCACCGCTTTGTCCCAGCGCACGAATCTGGTTGGCGAATATGTCCTTAAAACTGCTGTCGCCCGTCAGGGCTGTCAGTGTAGTGGCGTCTGCGCTGAGATTGAATGCGGGTAAGCCGGGTCGCTCATAATCAAATCGGTTGAGTAAGTGAGCGCAAAATATCTGTGTGAGTGCACCGCTAATACCTTCGCCGCAGCACAGTATTTTATTTTCATTCAGTAGACATTGCACCATCAGTGAGCCACATTCGCTGACTCTCATGGCCTGTTCATCGAGTGTGCGCATTGTAACATCGATGCTACTGTGAAAAAGGTCGATGACGAGCTGGTCTGAATCCATAGGTTGATGGCTAGCCTGTTAGTTATGTAATTTATCTGTAATTGTAAATTCAACGTTCATAGCGTGAAAGCATCTTTTACCCAGCTCCATTGCAAACTGGATTCAGTGCCAGGACGGGCGGCTACCACGTCAAATCTACAGGGCCGTTGGTTAAATTGGGAGCGAATCATTAAAAAGTGTGCCGCTGCTTTCTGTAGCTTCTGCTGTTTTTTCCAGTCTACGCTTTCGAGCCCGTCGCCGAATAAGTCTGATTTCCGATAGCGCACCTCCACAAATACCAGTTGCTGCCCATCAAGCATGATAATATCTATTTCACCTGTTTTGCACTGATAGTTTAACGCTACCGATATTAATCCTTGTTGCTGAAGCCATTGATGAGCCTTTTTTTCAATATCGGCGCCAACATTAGTATTTTTTCCGCTGGATTGCTTGTTCCTCAACATAGATACCTTCCTTGGGTATGTCCAGATCAATGGTTAAAGCCGCAGTAGGGACGATCTTGGCTTTATTTCTATTGATTTTTGCAAATAGCATTCGGCGTTCAATTTCTTTGTGTTCATTCAACGTTAACGTTCCGGTAAACCCGAAAACACGGCTGTTGGGTATTTCCTGTAGTTGTCTCAGTCGAGGGTGCAGTTGATAGCTGTCAATTCCCAGCGCGTACATTCGTTGATACTGTTTGCTCTGCTCGATTTCGCTGCTAATTTGCTGGTGTAAAATAGACGGTGCATTTAGAACCCAAGGCATATCGGTAAACCTGATGCCATTGATATCACGATCTTTGCGGGTGTCCGTATGGCCTGTGTACAGGCGAGACGTGCCATAAATAGGTAAGTCGCCGGCATAGTGGTAATCCAGTAGCGGCTTAATCGAGCGAGCTTGTTGTGGTCGGGCTAGCAAAAAAACCATGTCGACATCTTTACGTCGCCGGGGCGAAGAAAATTCCAGTTTTTCCGATGTCAGTCTGGATATTCGTTTTGCCCGGTCTTCGCTTGCCTGAAGCAGCAGTGCCTGTTTGATGTTGTCTGAGTAATCCGCACTGTTTTCGTAGGTGGTGTGAGTTACAGTGGTGCCGCCGAGTCTCTCCCAGTGATCGGAAAATGCCTTGCTGACTTTGTCGCCCCATTTCCCTTTCGGAGAAATGATATAAGCTTTGCGTCGATTTTCCAGAAAGGCGATCTCGGCTATCTGCCGCGCCTCATCCTGTGGCACCAGTCCGAATTGAAATAGTTGGTCCGGTGCTTGGCCATAGTCGTCAATTCTATTTAGGCTAAGCGTTGGTACGGGCAAACTGCCATAATCGAATAATAGGCTTAATCGTTGTTTTTCTAGTGGCCCGATAATCATCTCTGCGCCTCGGTTGATGGCGTTTTGATAAAGCGCAAGAAAATCTTTGTGTGACTCAGTGTCGTATACATCCAGTTTTGGCACCTGACCACCATGTTCCATGGTTTCATAAAACGCCGCGATAAAACCATCACGAATTGCTTTTCCAAATGGTGCGAGCCTGCCAGTTAGCGGGAGTAACAACGCTATATGTTGTGGTCGATTAGCCGCCAGCTCTTGGATTAGCTGCAGTTCACCGGGTAGGTGACCATTTGCAGGGTGTTGAGGCCATTGGCTCTCCCAGCTGTCCAATTGCCGAACTTGTTCATCGAGATCTCCCTGTCGTCTTTTGGCAATTAGCGCAAGGTTCAGCCAGCCAAGATACTCACCCTGGAAACTGCTTGCTTGATAGTGGCTCAGCTCTACGCTAGATACTTGCATCAGTGAATTCCAGATGGCTTCGCGATTATGGCTCTGATTTTTAGGATCGAGTAGAGGGTTGATGTAGATACGCTGTTGAGCGCTGGCGATATGGCTGCCGAGTAGGGCGTAAATCTCGGCGCGCAACAGGCTAAGTGTTATTTGTCTGTCTTGTGGGAGGATATCGAAGTCATCTTGAAGGCGAGCAGCTTCAAGTGCGGTGCGAGCTTGTTCGTATTCGCCTTTTTGAATGTGGAGTTCGCAGCTGATTTCTGTATACAGGGCGAATAGATGAAAGGGTAGTGAGGTAGTTTGAACTCGAGCCAGTGTCTGTTCAGTCAAATCCCTGCGGCCTTCTTTTAGCATGAGCGCAGCAGCTTGTAGTAGCTTATTTTCTCGCAGGGGAGATACGTTGTTTTGGGCTTCTTTCAGTAGTATTTGAATTTGTTCAGGGTTGGGTACATCGGCTGGAATCGGTACATCCGTGGGGCTTTTTTGCAGGCCGGTACAAGATGTTAGCAATGCGCTTAATATTAGCAGTAAAAAATATGGTTTCATTGTCTTCGCGTTGTTAGTCTACAGCCCTTTAGTTGATATTGGGAATAAATACTGTGACAGCCAACTCTAACCTCTATGTCGTTGCAACACCCATCGGTAATATGGGTGATATGGTACCGCGTGCGGTGGAGATACTACAAATGGTTGATGTTATCGCCGCAGAGGATACTCGCCACAGCAAGCGCTTAATGCAGCATTTTAACATTACAACGCAACTGATAGCTTACCATGA
>CAYNZI010000404.1:0-3427 GCA_964401565.1 uncultured Spongiibacteraceae bacterium | reverse complement strand
CTCCGTCGCTGACACTATGCGCGCAAGTGCTGACGAACGAATTTGTCGTAGTTCTTTCTTATAGACAAAGTCGACACCAGCAGGCCCCATCACAGCAACCCGAGTCGTTGGCAGCGCCACCACAAGATCGGCGCCAGTAGGGTAGTTGTTATAGGACGCATAAGCCCCACCGAAAGCATTGCGAACCAACAGTAAAAACCGCGGCGTCCGCAAATCAACAATAGCGTCGAGCATTGCTCGTCCCGCCTGCACAATACCATTGCTCTCTTGATCTCTTCCGGGTAGAAATCCGGTGGTGTCTTCCATAAAAATAATGGGGATATTATAGAGATTGCAGAAGCGGATGAAGCGCGCATTTTTGTAAGCTGCATCGATATCAATTTGACCGGAACCCACCGCTGAATTATTGGCGACAAAGCCGATGACGTTGCCACCCATTCGTCCCAACGCGCAAATGGTGTTGCGTGCCCTGTCAGGTTGAATTTCAAAATAATCGCCATGATCACACAGCTGTTGGATCAGGATACTGATGTCTATCGGTGTGTTAAAACCCGTTGGTGAGTTGAACGCTTTTCTTAATAGAATATCAATGTCCCAGGTTTTTCTGTCTATCGGATCTGATGTGGGCTGAAAAGGCGCCTGTTCGCCATTATTTGCCGGCAAATAGTTCAATAGCTGTTTAACCGTCGACAATGCCGACACTTCGTCCGGCACGACAAAATCGGTTACACCTGTTTGACTGTGAACACCGGGGCCACCGAGCTCATCCGGAGTAACGTCTTCTCCCAAAACAGATTTCACCACACCGGGGCCAGTAAGACCAAAAAATGTATCATTGGGTTGAATGACGAAACTACCCTGCCGCGGCAAATAGGAGCCTCCCCCGGCGTTAAAGCCAAACATGCACATAATAGATGGCACCACACCACTGATCTTTCTCAGCGCGGTAAATGCTTCCGCGTATCCATCCAACCCGCCGACACCGGCGGGAACAAATGCTCCAGCACTGTCGTTCATTCCCACCAGCGGAATCTTGCGCTTTCCTGCCAGCTCAAACAGACGCGCTAGTTTCTTACCATTAGTCGCATCCATAGACCCGGCCCTAACCGTAAAATCATGACCATAAACGGCCACATCGCGACCGTTAATTTTAACAATGGCCGTTACAATCGAAGCGCCATCCAGATTAGGCCCCCAATTCTGGAACAATACCGTTGGCTCAGTACCACTATCCGCAAGAACATCCAGTCGCTCCCAAACCGTCATTCGATTTTTCAGGTGCTGCTTCTCAATACTGACAACACCAGCGGCAACTCGCGGCCGATCAATTAGCGCCTGACCAGATTTAAGCGACTCTTCGTAAAGCCCAGGTTCGTAGTTGATCTGCCCTGGAACGACAAATTCATGATCCCCGGATTCTGCAAAGGGGTTATCCAGCGATGGCTCTAGATGAGCGTATTTAGTCATAATCATTCTTTCTCAGATACTATTTCACACAATTATCAAATTTCGAGTGCCACCTAAAGCAATGCCCGAAACTAGCAACATCGCGAATAGCTTTTAACACTCGGGAAAAAATCTAGGGGGTATACTGCCACCGGTGGTATAGATAGCCGTGGTTTCGTGCATTTAGATCGCCAAACCGACGCCTTAAAATACGACAAAACATAGTAGAAAACACCTTGCCAATCCCACCAAATGAGCGGCCATAGTAATTATTCATGAAATAAATGTCAATCTGAAAAGCTTTAACGACCCGTGATAAATCCACTCTCAAAGGCACATTAATACTGGTCTGCAGAGCTCACAGGCCGTACAATCTTCGGCTTTCCAAGCTGGTCAATATGCACCTTTCTGCAATCCACTTTCTATAGCCAGCCACTTGCTCAAGGCATTTTTATGAGTCAACTAGTCATCGAGGAGCTTCCCTATACCGTCGATTCAGCGCCACTATTCGAGCGCCTATTAGACCTGGAGCTACCCATTTACCTCGATAGTTCCCGTCCTTATTCAGCCCGTGGCCGCTATGATATTTTTAGTGCCGAGCCTGTAAAAATATTATCTAATAATTGTTTATTATCAGATACTTATGAAGATAACTTAAACTTTTTTCACGACCTTAATAACACCCTAAAAGTGCTCACCCCAGCCATCGACAACGACTACCACCTGCCTTTTGTTGGTGGCGCACTGGGTTACTTCGGCTACGACCTCGGCAGACAGCTGGAACAACTCCCGCAGCTTGCCCATAAAGATCTACAGATTGCCGACTCCTGCGTTGGCATATACAGCTGGGCCGTCATTGTCGACCACCGCCAACAACGGGCCCTTCTGGTAGCACACCCCTGTGTGGATAGCGCCTTATTGAACGAGGTGAGATCACGCTTACAGAGCGCGGAAAACAGACCAGAAACACCATTCAAGCTAAACTCCACATTTCAGTCCAATATGAGCAGAGAGCGCTACAATCTCGCTTTTGACAAAATACAACAATACATTGTCGCCGGCGATTGTTATCAAATCAACCTGGCACAGAGGTTCAGTGCCAACTACGAAGGCGATCCATGGCAGGCCTACTTATCGTTGCGAGAGGTAGCAGCCGCTCCGTTTTCTGGCTACATTCAGATGCCCTCCAATAGCATTCTTAGCCTGTCACCAGAACGATTTCTACACACGAGCAACCAACGCGTATCAACATCACCCATCAAAGGAACCATTGGTCGCGGCAAGGACCGAAAGTCAGACATGGCGCTGGCCGCACAATTGCTCAGCAGCAGCAAGGACAGGGCTGAAAACCTAATGATTGTCGATTTACTGCGCAACGATTTAGGGAAATCCTGCATTCCCGGCAGTATCCAGGTCGATGAGCTATTTCAATTACAGAGCTTCCAAACGGTACACCATCTGGTCAGCACCATCAGCGGTCAGTTGCTAGAAAATATTGACCCAATAACCTTACTGGCCGGATGCTTTCCTGGCGGCTCGATTACCGGTGCGCCCAAAGTGCGTGCCATGGAAATTATCGAAGAGCTGGAGCCCTGTCGCCGAGCGGTGTATTGCGGCTCGCTGGGTTATATCAGCTGTGATGGGCAAATGGACACTAACATTGCAATTCGAACAATGGTCTGCGAGGCGCAAAAAATACATTGCTGGGCTGGTGGCGGTATTGTTGCAGACTCAGACTGTGACAGCGAATATCAAGAATGCACAACTAAGGTCGGGAAGTTGCTGGCAGCACTGGAGTCGTAACCACCAACATGCAGTCGTTAAGTTAGGTTGCGGTTGCTTGCTTTGAGAAATTCCTGTTTTAGTTCTTCGTAGGTATGCACCGATGGAAACTGCGGAAATTCAGCAATGACGTTGTCAGGCGCCTTGAATAGGATACCTGCATCGGCCTCTGCCAACATAGTGGTATCGTTGTATGAGT
>CAYNZI010000403.1:0-3428 GCA_964401565.1 uncultured Spongiibacteraceae bacterium | reverse complement strand
GGGATCGAACCGCCGACCCTCGCCTTGTAAGGGCGATGCTCTCCCAGCTGAGCTAATCACCCTCTGTCTCGAACGTGGCCGCATTCTACAGTAAACCGATTCCATGTCAAACCCTTGTTTTAGAAAAACTGATAAATAGTGTAAATCACCACTAGCTGATTGTTTTATATACTAAAAATCGATGAAATCACGAAATTATGCCGCCTTTACCGACTTAAAATACCGCGACACTTCGACCGCTTTGCGTTTCATGCGAAACGCTCTCTCTAATGACCGGAGAACCATTAACTACACAACACGGCTGTACAGGAGCGAATCGGGTGATTACTATACGGCCCCCTTCAACGCCAACAGGTTGCATCCTCATTCCCATGGAAATATACAAAGATTTCACTTTCGAAGCTGCTCACTTACTACCTAATGTCCCTGCTGGACATAAATGCGGGCGATTACATGGCCATTCTTTTCTGGTCCGAATTTATATCAGTGGCGATGTTGATCCTTACAGTGGCTGGATTATGGATTTTTCTGAGCTCAAGGCCTGTTTTGCACCTATCTATCAGCAACTCGATCACTACTACCTGAACGATATTGAGGGGCTTGAAAACCCTACCAGCGAAAATTTAGCGTGCTGGATCTGGGATAAACTGAAAACGGACTTACCGATCTTAAGTCAAGTAGAAATTCGGGAAACTTGCACAAGCGGCTGTATCTATAGGGGTGATTAGATTTAAACCTGTTCGGATAAAATTGCACCAAAATGATCAGTTATCATGCGCGTCTTGGACGCTCAAAGAGGGTACAGTGCAAAATACTTATTCACATGCTGGCATTTTTGATCAAATAATTACCAACAGGATCGCCGAGCACAATATCCACTTTAAGTATATACTGTAACTACTTGATAAATAACAATTTTAGTCCAATTGGTTATTTTTTAACCAATTTGATGAAGAGGCTGCCATTGCTGCCCTAGAGAAGCTCTTAAACATATTACCCACAAACTTATCCACAGATATTGTGGACAAAATTATTCCTCAGGAAGATCAAATCCCGCTGATATTAACGCGAGATACTCCATCATCTGTCCAGGGTCGCTATAACCCTTTCGCTTTACCACTTGCCAGTTAGCAGCCGGGTCGCCCGAGGGTAAAATAATCGACATAACTTCTGTCCCAGAGATAAAAACACCGTGCATGCCTGGCACCGGTGCATAGTCTGGCGCTATTACCACATTAAACTCCGGGATCCCCCGGTGATGATGGACCCCATCAAACTGAGATGTCCGGCTATTCGAGGCGCTGTTATAGACCATGTCTACACGACCTTCCAATCCGTCAGCAGACAAACTTTCCATAATCCCCGAGTAAATAGCAAGCCTATCGGCCTCAACCACACCTTCGCCAGCTTCATGGGTTTCAAGTGATGATACCTCGGCTGCCAAAGACT
Organism: uncultured Spongiibacteraceae bacterium; assembly: GCA_964401565.1. Lineage (GTDB taxonomy): Bacteria > Pseudomonadota > Gammaproteobacteria > Pseudomonadales > Dasaniaceae > Oceanicoccus. Next base: position 1,979 of record CAYNZI010000403.1, on the reverse strand, counting down.
TACCCTCCCGCGTCTCTGATATGGAGGACGGCATCATAGCGGCATAATCTTCGGGAGCGTCGTCAGTTATACGGCGCTCAATATTAAGCTCCGCTAACACACGATGAAGGTGCGCTACTTCTGCGGGTTGGTGCTCGACGATACGCTGATAGTCCAACACCTTTGACGCGGCAACAAGCTGCTCGGCTGCCGCCAGGGTAGCCTCAGAAAATAGTTTCATTAAACCTGCTCGATTCATTGTTGAGTTACTGTGGTAATAAAAGTAGTCAATAATGTACCAATTCTCCATTACCTCACTACACTGTGACCGAATACCGGACAGAAACTTACCAAACTGAGAAGAACATACGACATTTGGTTGAAACCCTGGAATTTCAGTACAGAAAATCATACTTGTTCAAAAAAATATCGCTGAATTCAAGACTGTCATATTTTTGAAATATTGTTAGCGCACTATAGCGACGTTCAAATATTGATTGGGGATTGGTATTTGAGTTTTCTAACTGCTACACCCTGGCGATCACTGATTTGCCTTATTAAACTATTGGGAGATAAACGGATGAAATACAAACTACTACCTGCTGCTATCGCTATTGCTGCCGCAACTACAATAACCTCTTCAGCCATTGCTGAAGGTTTGACAGTATATGGCAAAGCCAATCTCAGCTTAAACAAAGTAGACCTTGAGTCAAACGGCGATGATCAATGGGATCTCACTAGCAACGCCTCACGAATAGGCGTGAAAGGTAGCTACAAGATAAACGATTCTATCAAAGCTATTTACAAATTCGAATACGAAGTGTTCATCGACGACGGTGACGATGGCAAGGATTCCAATAGCGAATTCAAACAACGTAATATTTACGCTGGATTCCAGGGCAATTTTGGTACTATTGTCGCCGGTAATCACGACACCCCGCTGAAAATGGCCCAGGGCAAAGTTGATAAATTCAACGACCTACAGGAAGGCGACATTAAAAATGTATTGGAAGGCGAAAACCGCGAATCCAATATTATTATGTACACCACACCTAAATTTGGCGACTTCTCTGCCACCGCTGCCTTTATTCCCGGAGAAAGTGATGCCGAGGACGGTATTGCTGACGGCGTATCAATCTCACTGAACTACAAAATCGACAACCTGTCTTTAGCTCTGGCTAATGATAACGATGTAGACGGATGGGACTTAACTCGCGCTGTTGCTGAATATTCAATGGGAGATGCTAAAGTGGGCCTGTTGATTCAGGACGGCGAAGAATCCAATGGCACCAAAGATCAGGACGGTTATGTTCTTAGTGGAGAATACAAAATCAACAAGTGGGTTCTAAAGGCACAATATGCTTCTAGTGACTCAGAAGACGGGGCGTTCAATGATGAAACCGAGCAAATAGCCATTGGCGTTGATTACAAACTCAACAAAAAAACCAAGCTTTTTGCCTATTTATCAACGGTCGACAGTGAAGACGCAACGGGTAACAACATAGAAGATCAAGTATTCGGTATGGGTTATGAACTGAAATTTTAATATCTATTTTCTTTGATTTCTGCAAAGGGGCTTAACTGCCCCTTTATCGTTTAAAGACTCACTACAAACCTATAATTTTAGACGGAGTGACACATGCAAAAAAAACTAATCACACTGATTACTACCGTCGGTCTATGCTCGACTTTCAGCCTACAAACGCTGGCTGAATTTGATGTTGACGACGCCGATTCATTGGATTTTGAAAGCTTTCATACCGACAAAAAACCAAACAAAAAAGTTTGGCAAGCAGAAAAAAAATCAGAAACAGCATCAGAAAAAATGGTCGACTCGACATTAACAGTCAGCCAAGATTTGAGTGGGGGAAAATATGAAATACGGGAGCGTTATACGTTAGACAGAAGTGATGAAACGCCCTACTCCGCATTTTATGTTATTGAAGCCATGCACAAGAAAATGGCAGACCTATGCCCTCACGGCTGGGAAAAAACACGAG
>CAYNZI010000402.1:0-3428 GCA_964401565.1 uncultured Spongiibacteraceae bacterium | reverse complement strand
CAAATAATATACCGCCGTTATTCAAAGAAGATCCTGGCTATTCCCTGATGCAAGAATTGATGGAAATAGACAGAGATAACAGTAAATTCCTCAGGGCTATCGCTGAAAACAATCATGAGCTGGAAGCCTATTTAAAGGGTCTTAACAAAAAAATGGAATTGATAGCTGCCAAAATCGTGCAATCTGACGAACAAGCCGCTCATCAGGAACCTCACGCTATTTCAATGAGCGAAGGCGGCTTAAGTTTTGTGTCACCTGCCGAATATGCCCACGATAGCTACATTGCTGTACACATGACACTCTTGCCTTCGCATCATTCTCTGGTACTTTTTACTCGGGTCATCAATTGCTCTGTCAGCGACGGCGGTTACGCAATTGCCCTGAGTTTCGTGCAGCTAAAAGATGCCGAGCGACAAATAATCACCAAACACATTATGCAACTACAACTGGCACAACGGAGGCAACAACATCATGGGGAATAAACAAACAGCAGCAAGCATTGTTCTTACCGCCACACTTATCTCTCTTTCACTCACTAGCCACGCAGAGACGATCCTGTTACCGATAGCCAGCCAAGGTGACTATCTTGGGGACATAAAAAAGCCGGCCAAAGGACAAAAACAAGGGCAGATAGTCGCCCAATTTGGCGAACCCATTCAACGCAGTGGCCCCTCAGGCACGCCCCCGATTACGCGCTGGGACTACGGGGATTTTAGTATCTACTTTGAAAGTGATGTCGTGATACACAGTGTGCTGAAACATCGCAGGCTGAACAGCCCAGTAAATGATGAGCCGAAGTAATTGACGTGACTAGCGTGGGATTTCCGCCATCGCATCATAGGCTAAATCGGCCTTTCCGATGATCTCTGTTTCGCGCTTCCATTCTGACTCGTCGCCACCGCAGACCATACACGATTCCTTCATACCGAGAGCACTTAACCCTCCGCAAGAGCCCTTAATAGGCTTATTAGAAAGAATCACACCGATCGCCATTCCGCCAACAATCAACAACATTAAAACAAAAGCCAGTAGCAGGGTTGTCATAATATACTCAATAGTAATTCAGTCGCGTTATTTTAACGCGCCTGGGTCAAGACATAAAGCCTAACGCGAACGAGTGACAATCTGCCCGCACAACTCATTTTCGCACTCACGCGTCAAGATGCGCTCACTGGTCAAGATAGGGGCTAAATGCCTCACTATACTCGTCCACAAAGCCCTCACCCGTTTTGATAATCATATAGACTGCAAAACCCTGCTCCGATGCCATCTGTAAACCTTTCTCAGGCCCCATAACGCTCATTGCGGTAGCCAGTGCATCTGCATAAGCTGACGTCTCAGCAATAACGGTCACAGAGACCAACGAGTGGTTAATCGGGTAACCTGTTGCCGGATCAATGGTGTGTGAATATCGTTTTCCGTCTGCTTCAAAATAATTGCGATAGTCTCCAGACGTCGCCAGCGCCCCATCTGTAATACTGATGGCTTGGCGAGGGCTGCCGAAACTGCCTGAATCCGGTTGTTCGATGGCAATGCGCCAGGGGCTGCGCCTAGGGCTATTACCCAGGAGCCTGATCTCACCACCAATCTCAACCATAAAACGCTGATACCCCGCGTACTGCAACAGTTCTGAGATCTTATCAACCGCATAACCTTTGGCGACGCCGGAAAGATCAAGGGCAACAGACTTGTTTTTCCTGAACGTGTTGTTTTCCAAGTTCAGTTCGCTACTACTGAAACCAGTATTGGCCAACAACGCCTGAATAGTGTCAGCTGGCGGAACAGTGTCGTAGGAGGTTCTGTTACTCGGCCCAAAACCCCAAACATTCACCAGTGGGCCCACAGTAATGTCAAAGGCTCCACCGCTGACCCATCCCAATTCCATACTCAACAACAAAACGTCAAACATGTTGGAACTAACAGACACCCATTCGTTTACCAGAGCCCTGTTCAATAGTGACAACTCAGAGTCATCTATATAGGTAGACATTTGTTGATTGAGCACTAATAACTGTTGGCCTATGGCTAACTGTAATTCGCTCTGATCAGACGTCGTATTGTCGGGCTCAACCACCGTTATGTGATAGCTCGTTCCCATTGTCTGCCCTGTGAGAACAAAATGATCATCCCTCTCTTCATCACAAGCAGCGAGCACCAGAGCCAGCACAATCAAAAAGAGCAGCTGAGCTGCTCTTTGACTATTTCGTGTTAAATGAATCATCAATGGATTAGAACTCATCCAGCATAATATTTTCATCCTCAACACCCAAACTATGCAGCATTGATATAACCGCCGAATTCATCATTGGCGGGCCACACATATAATACTCACAGTCTTCAGGTGCGACATGATCTTTCAGGTAGTTATCCTGTACAACATTGTGGATAAACCCGGTCATGCCCGTCCAATTGTCTTCAGGCTGTGCGTCGCTTAATGCCAAATGCCACTCGAAATTGGGGAACTCTGCTGCTAACGCATCATATTCTTCCGCGTAAAACACTTCCCGCAGCGATCGGGCGCCGTACCAGAACGACACTTTACGATCGGTTTTCAAACGCTTCAACTGATCGAAGATGTGTGAGCGCATGGGTGCCATACCTGCGCCACCACCTACAAATACCATTTCCGAATCTGTCTCTTTCGCGAAGAACTCTCCAAAAGGACCAAATACTGTCACTTTATCACCGGGCTTCAAGCTGAATACCCAAGAAGACATCTTCCCAGCAGGTAGGCTCAAATTATTCGGTGGTGGTGTTGCACACCGAATATTAAATTTAACAATGCCCTTCTCGTCAGGATAGTTTGCCATTGAATAAGCGCGAATTAGGGGTTCATCAACTTTAGATTCAACATCGAAAAAGCCAAATCTCTCCCAATCGCCTCGATATTCGTCTCCCACTTCAAAATCGCTATATTTAACGTGGTGAGCCGGTGCTTCAAGCTGAACATAACCACCTGCGCGAAAATCGACGCTCTCGCCTTCAGGCAACTTCAGAGTTAGTTCTTTAATAAATGTGGCGACGTTTGGGTTGCTCTCAACTGTACATTCCCACTGCTTAATGCCGAATACTTCTTCCGGCACAATGATTTCCATGTCTTGCTTAACGGATGCCTGACATGACAAACGCCAACCTTCACGCGCGTCTCGCGGCGTAAAGTGAGGTTCTTCGGTTGGCAACATTGAGCCACCACCTTCAGAAATAATACATTTACACTGCGCGCATGTACCACCACCACCACAAGCAGACGCCAAAAACACATTTTGCGCAGCCAGGGTTTGTAGCAATTTATCACCCGCAGGCACTGACAGGGTTTTCTTGCCGTTAATGACTATGTTGACATTTCCCGAGCTCACCATACGAGCGCGGGCAACGAGTATGACCGCCACCAGAGACAGGACAATAACTGTAAACATTCCTACGCCGAG
>CAYNZI010000401.1:0-3430 GCA_964401565.1 uncultured Spongiibacteraceae bacterium | reverse complement strand
CGTTATTCGAGCCATCGCTAGCGTCAGCAAGAATACATTGATTTCTGCCCTGCTCTTTCGCACCGTAAAGTGCTTTGTCTGCACGTGCGAATACGTGTTCAGCTTGATCGCCTTCGTTGAACACAGCAACACCAAACGATACCGTGAGCGATACAGGCTGCTCTTTAAAATGGAAAGGACAAGCCGCTATCGCTTCACGAATACCTTCAGTAACACTAAGAGCTTGGTTGGCCTCTGTTTCCGGAAATAATAAGACAAATTCCTCGCCGCCAAATCGAGCGATAAAATCTGTTTTGCGTAACCGTGTACTTAAGGTTTTTGCAATGATGCGTAGTACCTTATCACCGGCAAGATGTCCGTATGTGTCATTTACGCGCTTGAAATGATCGATATCGCATATCGCCATCGTCAAGGGCCGGCGATAGCGTTGCCAGCGCTCAAACTCCTGCGCCAGTCTTAGTTGGTAGGCTTCGCGATTAGGTAGTTGGGTCAGGATGTCTCGCAGTGCTTTTTGACGCTGCTCATCGATACGTTGTTCCGCGAGCTCGGAGTCCTGTTCCATATTTTTTATCTGTGAAATTAGTGAATCCAGTTGCTCAGATAAGACACTTTCGCGTTGTTGTTCTCCCGATTGTTGCTGGTCCATCACCTCCATAATTTGATCGAGGCGAGAACTAACTTCTGATTTGAGTTGATCCAGTTCCGTAGCATTAGAAACACTGTTCTGCATTGCGCTAACTTGTTCTCGCATGGATGCATCCAGCTGACGACTGACTTCTTGTTCAGATTTGTTGGACTGCTCTGAATTATTGATAAACTGATAGGCTTGCAATAACCGCTCATTGAGCTGTGTTAAGAAAGTTTCGAATTCTTCCTGGTTGTGATCGAATGCGGATACCATCACGATACTGATATCTTCCAGGGTTGGGACTAGTTCATACCAATTCAGCCCTTTTTCTATCTGTTTTTTTGCACCGTAATAATTGTCCATCGCCATGGGAGGAGGATCGATTTGATCAAGTAGTTCGCCGAGGATATCGCAAACGGCCTTGTTCAACCGGGAAAAAGGAGGCTCCTGTCCATCGTTTTGTAAATCGAGTTCGCCGACAGGCTCATTGCTAGTTGGCGGTAAATCAGTTCCTGTGAGTTCGCGATCAGACTCTAACAAGGCATTATCTAAAGGTGTTTCTGAATCTGTTAGATGGCTGGGTTCTTCATTGGGTAAATCGATAAAATCGACAGTATTTGTTGGGGGTATTGCGGAATTACTTTTCTCGGTCCACTGATGCCAAAAAGGCTTACTGACGCGGGTAATATTTCGTTCGTCCAATACTTCCCGCTGTACTTTTGAGTATTCATTGACGAGGGCGGAATATTCTTGAATGCGGCTACTTCGATTTTTCAGGCTTTTCTTCAGTTGCAGCAATTGCTGTCCAGCGGCTTTATCTGGCTTCAATTGTTGTAAGTGTGAAACCAGCGACTGGAAGGCATGTTGAATCGCCTCCGAACGCTCATCTTTGACCATGTCCAGTCGTTTAACATGACCTTCCAGAGCGGTGATGATGGTATTGAGGTCATCGCAGGATGGTGTGCCGTCACGTAATATCTGGCGTAACCCAGCCATTTGGGAGTCGAGTTGCTGATCTACACCTTCCGATATCATACTGATTCGGACCAGTGCCTTTACCAACAGAACGGTTAATTGCTGTTGCTGTTGCTCTTGTTTTTCGTGTTGGTCGAGGACCTCGAGGTATTTGTCCTTCCAATGACTTGAGTTGGAAGGAGTCGTAGTTCGATTCATGAGAGACCTTCTCGATGTTAAGGTTCAATGCTAAGTATAGCTGGAAATTGGTGAGATATAAGTGGCGAAAACAATCAGGCGGGATTCGCCTGATTGAGTGTCTTTCGAGGGTATTACCGGGCAGAGCCCTATTGAGAGGACAGGTTTGCGCGTTCTTTGTTAATTAGGAAGTCAACGACTTGCAGCATTTCTGTTTGCCCGCCAGCTTCACGTCCTGATACGCGATACTTTCCGTTGATGACCAGTTCCGGCGTGCCACTGATTTTGTAGCTGCGAGCCCGGGCATTTGCTTGTTTCACCTGGCTATTGACACTAAATGACGTGAAGGTTTTGCGGAATTCTTCTCGATCAACTCCGAAGTCCGAAAATATGTCTTCAATATCATCAGGGTCTGTTAAACGTTTACGTTCAACATTCATCAGCGCGAAAATAGGCTCATGGACTTTGTCGAAAACATCGAGTGATTTGGCCGTAAAGAACATGCGGGCGTGGGTTTCCATCGTACTATTCCATATCGCCGGAGATTGCCAAAAATCAACATCGTCGGATTGGCGTTTTTCCCATTGCTTGACCAGTGGCTCGAAACTATAGCAGTGACTACAGCCATACCAGAACACTTCAACAACCTCGACTTTACTGCTGTCGCGAGTACGGACAGGTTGATCTAGGAGCTGGTAATGTTCTCCTGCGACAAATTGCTCTTCCGCCTGGGCAAAAAGAGAAAAGCTGGCAATCAATAAAACTGATAGAACTATCGTGTGGATTTGAAATTTGCGTTGCATATTCGCTCCGGTTTGTTAGTCATCGTTAGTGTTGTGCTTAATGACGCGAGGTAATAGAAGGTTCTGTCGATAGACGCGATTTTAAGCTAATGCAGTTCAGAACTTGTTTTTATCGACTTAGTTCCCTGCCGCCGTAAAATTATTGAAATTTGAAATGGTGTGCATAAAAAAAGGCGGCCTTGGCCACCTTTATTGTTGTGCCAAATGTTAATGTAAACCGGAAATATAGCTGGCTACGGCAGCAATTTCACTATCGCTCATGCGATAGGCGACATCGCGCATTATTTTAGCCTCACCATCGTTGCTGCGTCCTTCCAAGCCATCGGCTGCTGCGCGGAATGCTTTTAACTGAGCCGCTACATAGTCAGCATGTTGTCCACTTAGTGATGGATATCCAGCAGGCCCGTTGCCGCTGCCAGTTGGTGAGTGGCAGGCAGTACAGGCTGCCACGCCTTTGCTACGTAGCCCTGCGCGATAAATTTCTTCACCTTTTGCGACAAGATCTGCGTTTGCCTGACCACCTGACGCCGTTTGCGCTGCATAATAGGCGGCAATGTCTGCAAGATCAGCTTCGTTGAAGCGGTCCAGCTGGCCCGCCATCGTTGGTATTGATCGGCCGCTACATTTTTGTATGTTCTGATCAGTGCTTGAGAGGGCTCCGCACTGGATATCTTTCATTTGTTTGAGTAAATAACGTTCGTTTTGGCCGGCCAGTTTTGGGAAAGTGCTGGCAATGCTATTACCGCCCTCACCGTGACATGCAACACAGGCAGCCGCTTTTGTTTTACCCGCTGTAGCATCACCTTCAGGTCCGGCGTGCACAAAACCGGCAAAACCAGCAATGGCC